>JAEYUT010000215.1 GCA_023432305.1 Actinomycetes bacterium | reverse complement strand
CCCGTGTAGCCGTCGACGGGGTCGAAGCCGAAGAGCATTCCCGGCTGGCTCACGACGTCGACGAACTGCTTGAGGATGTAGGGCACCCCCGCGTTCCACATCGGCACGCTGAAGAGGTAGAGGTCGGCCGCGGCGAAGCGCTCGAACGCGAGGCGCGCGCGGACCCACGCCTCCTGCTGGGCGCCGACGGGCTCCTCCCCCGCGAACACCTGCATCTTGGCGCCCGCGCCGTCGGGGCCGAACGACGGCAGGGTGCCGTCCCACAGGTCCCAGTCATCGACGCGCACGTCGGGGCGGATGGCGGTGAAGCTCTCGAGGAAGGTCGCGGCGAGCGCGAGCGACTCGGACCGCTCGCCGCGGGGCGAGGCCGAGATGTGGAGCAGCGTGGTCATGGCTGAGCCTTTCGTTTATGTGCGCACGCACCTATTTACGTGCGTCCGCACATTACTACATATGTGCGCGCGCACGCAATGGGCTACGCTTCGGGCATGACCTCGGATGCCGTGCGCGCCTGGGCAGCGCTCCTCCGCCTCCACGCGCGCCTCGTGCCGCAGTTCGACCGCGAGCTGCAGACTGCCGCCGCGCTCCCCCTCTCCTGGTACGACGTGCTGCTCGAGCTCTCGAGCACGGGCGGCCGCCTGCGCATGACGGAGCTCGGCGAGCGCGTCGTGCTGAGCCGCACGCGCGTGAGCCGCCTCGTCGACGAGCTCGTTCGCGAGGGGCTCGTCGAGAAGGAGCCGAACCCCGACGACGCCCGCAGCTCCTACGCGGTGCTCACCGACGAGGGCGAGCGCCGCTTCCGCGCCGCCGCGCCCGTGTACACCGCGGCGATCGAGCGCGAGCTCGGCGCGTCGCTGCCGACGGGCGAGCTCGCGTCGTTCGCCGACGACCTGGAGCGGATCCTCGGCGCGACGAAGACGGAGCGGACCCGTTGACAGGTGACTGCAGAGTCACCTAATTTCGACGCGTGGACACCGATGCCGTGATCGCGGCGATCGCGGACCCGTCGCGACGACGCATCCTCGACGCGTTGCGCTCGCGCGACGGACAGAGCATCGGCGAGCTCACGGCCGCGCTCGCGCCGCTCGGTCGGCACGCCGTGCTCAAGCACGTCGGCGTGCTCGAGCGCGCCGGTCTCATCGTCTCGCGCAAGGAGGGTCGCATCCGCCGCTGCCACCTGAACGCGGTGCCGATCGTCGCGCTCGCGCAGCGATGGATCGACGACTTCGGGGCGCGTGCGTCGAGCGGCCTGCTCGCACTCAAGTCCGACCTGGAGAGGAACCAGAGATGACCGACGACCGCGTCTACCAAGTCGAGGTGACGACCACGCCCGAGCGCGCCTGGGCCGCCCTCACCGATCCCGACACCGTGCGCCGCTACTACTTCGGCACCGCGCCTCGCACGAGCTGGGAGCCGGGCTCTCGCATCGAGTTCGTCGACGACGACGGCGACGTGCAGATCGTCGGCGAAGTGCTCGAGTTCGATCCGCCCCACCGGCTCTCCCATACCTTCGTCGCCACGTGGTACGGCGGCCACGACGATCAGGGGTCGCTGCACTGGGAGATCACCCCCACGGCGAGCGGATGCCGCATCACCCTCATCCATCGCGGCGCCCGAGCCGACACCCGCGAGGGCTCGGAGACCGCCGACGGGTCGCGCCACATCATCGAGGCGTTGAAGGCGCTGCTCGAGCGGCCGGCCGACATCATCCGCAGCGCCGAGATCGATGCGCCGCTGGGTCGCGTGTGGGACGCGATCGTCGACTCCCACGCGTTCGGCACCTGGTTCGGCGCCGAGTTCGACGGGCCCTTCGAGCTCGAGGCGACGACGACCGGACGGATCGTGCCGACCGCGATGGATGCGGAGGTCGCCTCCGCCCAGGAACCGCACCGCGGCTCCGCGTTCACGCTCGACGTGCTCGCGATCGAGCCTCAGCGGCGCTTCGCCTTCCGCTGGCACCCGGTCGCGGAATCCGCCATCCAGACGACCGTCGAGTTCACCCTCGAGCCGGTGGGCCCGGAGCGGACCCGCGTCACGATCACCGAGGACGGATTCGATCGACTTCCGAGCGAGCTGCGTGACGAGGCGCGCGACGGGAACGCCGGCGGGTGGGAGGCGCAGACCCGGCTGCTCGCAGAGTACCTCCGCCGGACCATCGGCGGATGACGCCGATCTCGATCATCGGTAGCTGAAGCGGGACGCGAACCCGCGACCTAACGATTATGAAGTCCTGTGCCCGAACTGCTGGGGTGCGATCGAGTTGTGCTCGATCACGAGACCGACATCTCGTTGAGGACATGGACGCGGTTGAGTCACATGAACACCCGCTAGAACCATCTCCTTCGACATGCCCTCAGGGGCCACCGCGAATGCTTGGCGACAAAGACATCGCCGGACCGACCACGCGAGCGTCTCGAGGGCTTCCCCGACATGGCCCATCGTGCGTATCAGGCTAGAGATCGAGACGTCATGATTTCGTCGGCGTGTCGCTCGAAGAATGGTCAGTGCCCCGGATAAGACTTGTCCCGGAACAAAGAAAGCCCGAAGGTCGGGCTAGTACCGACGCTTCGAGCAATCTCAAACCCTGGCAGGTCTCCCCCGAGATTAACCGCTTGGCTTGCAAACTCGCAAAGACACGCGGCTCGAACTGAAGCCGGTGCAGTTCCAGAAGGAACAGCAATGACCGCCATTCTCGTCAATTACGACCTGGTGACCCCCGGCCAAAAGTACGCGCCGCTCATCCAACAGCTCGAGTCGTATAGCCGCTGGCTACATGTGGGCGGGTCCTCCTGGATCGTGAGCGGGTGGGGCTTGACCCCTGCGTCGGTGCGCGACGACCTGAAGAAGATCCTGGACGACAACGACACGCTCCTCACGATCGACATCACCGGAGACGCGTACTCCGGCTGGCTGACTCAGGAGTGCTGGGACTGGCTCAAGGGCACCGTTGCGGCGTAGCCGCTCGTTGGGGTCGGGTCCTTCGCTACCCGACCCCACAGCAGCCGCTCTAGGCAGACGTGCCCCGGGCACCGCGCGGGACAAGGCGTCGACCAACCCGTCGCGGCAAGCGAGCTGACGAATAGTACAGTCCCTTCAAAGGAGCGACGTGGCACCCGACGACCCAACGCGCGACGACGACTTCGCTTACTCGCAGGATCTGACCGGCCCCAAGTGGGTCGCACGTCAATACATCCCGGGCAAGACGTCGCCGCTAGCCGACGTGCCGCCGGCATTGCCCGCTGATATTCGTGCAAGCTGGCCCGCCGACTTCCGGCTTGTGGAGGCACGAGAAGGAATCCTCGGCCTGAGGCGACCCCAGATAGGCGCACTCCACGCCCTCCTGGGGTACTGGACGACGGACCCCCGCGCCGCAGCCACCATCGTGATGCCCACCGGGACGGGGAAGACCGACACGATGGTCGCCGCACTTGTCGCCGGGGACATCGAGCGACTGTTGGTGCTCGTACCTTCAGATGCGCTCCGAGATCAGCTCGCACTCAAGTTCGAACGTTTGGGTGTCTTGCCAGCGCTCGGGCTTGTCACGGAGGCCGCACAGATGCCCGTAGTCGGCCGACTCAACGGGGCCCTTGACGATACGGAGGACGCGGTTCATCTCGCCGAAGTGTGCAACGTGGTCGTCAGCACACCAAACGCTCTCCAGGCCACTGATCCCGAAGTGCGAAGAAGCTTCCTCGATCAGTTCTCCCATCTCTTCATAGACGAAGCGCACCATGTTGCCGCGAGAACGTGGCGCCAGATTCGCGATGCGATGGTGCCGCGCCCCGTCGTCCAGTTCACCGCCACACCGCACCGAACCGATGGTCAGCATCTCGGTGGGCACCTGGTCTACGCGTACCCTCTTCGCGAGGCCCAGCGTGAAGGCTACTTCTCCAAAATCAAGTACCACTCGGTGCTCGACCTTCTCAACCCAGACGTTGCCATCGCAGCAGCTGCGATCGAGCACCTGCGTTCCGACGTCGCAGCCGGCCTCGATCACATCCTCATGGCGAGAGCCAAACCTATTCGACGGGCTGAAGAGATCCATGCGCTGTACGCCCGGCTCGCGCCTGACCTGAATCCCGTGCTCATCCACAGCCAGGTATCAAAATCGAACAGCCGGGCCATGCAAGATGAGCTCCGAGCTCGGACATCACGAATACTCGTGTGCGTTGACATGTTCGGCGAGGGCTACGACCTCCCCCAACTCAAGGTCGCGGCTCTTCACGATCCCCACCAGTCCCTCGGTATTACATTGCAGTTCGTCGGCAGGTTCGCTCGCCAAGGTGAGGCACACTTGGGGATCGCAACAGTCGTGGCCGCGCGAACCGAGGCACGTCAGGACCAGTCGCTGCGCCGGCTTTATGCGGAGGATGCTGACTGGAACGAGATCGTTGAAGATCTCAGTCGAGCCGCACTGGATAACGAGACTGAGCTCGACGAATTCGCAAAGGGTTTCGGGGCCCTGCCCGAAGCCGTCTCAATCCACTCGCTCACTCCCGCGATGAGCACCGTGATCTACAGGCCAAGCACGCTCGCTTGGCACCCTGAGCGAGTGACCGACGCCTTCGATGAGTCGAACCTACTCACGTACCCGGTGCCCACGAGCACTCGTGACAACGTGGTGTGGTTTGTCACCCAGCGTCCGGTCGAACCGAGATGGGGGGACGTGTCGGCCGCTGAGTCCATCGCGTACGACTTGTTCATCGCCTATTGGGATGGCGATCTGGGGCTGCTGTACATCAACAGCTCGGACAACTCATCGGTGCACGAACGCCTCGCCAAAGCTCTGACCGGCGACCCCGACAGCAAGCCGATCGGCGGCGAAGCGATCTACCGAATCTTTCATGAAGTCCAAAGGTTGACCCCGAACAACGTCGGACTTCTTGACGCGAGAAACCGAGCTCGTCGCTACACGAGCCACACGGGGAGCGACGTGACCGATGCCTTTCCCGAAGGCGAGAAACAAACCAAGACCCAAACCCACATCGCGGCCGTTGGGTTTCTGGAGGGGGCGCCGTATTCCATTGCGGGGTCACTGAAAGGACGCATCTGGAGCCATCGGACCGCGCACGACATTCGAGAGTGGAAAAACTGGTGCGATGTTGTCGGCCCAAAGGTGATTGATACGGCAATTAGTGTCGACTCCATCATGGATGGCTTCATTCGGCCGGAGGCAATCTATCGTTGGCCGGATGACCTTGAACCCCTCGCCGTCGAGCTTCGCTACGAACTCGTCCAGCTCCTCGCAGACGCCGAAATAAGGTCGACCGCGGGGGCCGCGGGAGTTCACGCCATTGAACTGGCAATAGGGGAGCGCGTCAGCGATACCGACCGGCATGTGGAGTTGCGCGCGAGCGGCTGGACCGTGCCGTATATCTTGCGGCTATCGTCGGCTGGCCTCGAGCTGGTGGTGCCGGACGGCGGCACCGACGCCGACGTAGTTCGGACCAGAGCATCTCAGGGCTTCTCCGAGCTCGCTAACACGTACGGAATACGCGTTCTGCTTGAAAAGGACGCCGTGATCGAACCACCCGGTCTCCTGCTTCGGCCCGCACGCGATCTCCCGCCGTTTCCGATCGATCGGCTCACAGCGATCGACTGGTCCGGCGTAAATATCCGAAAGGAGTCCTGGGGCACGGAAAGAGATGTGAACACTGTCCAAGGACGCATGCTTGCTGAGACAACGCTCGGGCAGTGGGATGTCGTGGTCGACGACGACGGGCCGGGAGAGGTCGCAGACATCGTCGCCCTACGTCAGGTAGACGAGACGCTCGTCGTGCGACTCGTCCACTGCAAGTTCTCCAGCAAAGAATCGCCCGGCAGTCGCGTCAAGGATCTCTACGAGTTGGTCGGCCAGGCACAGCGTTCGGCGGGCGCGCGAAGGAACATCGAAGCGACCATCGGACGACTAGTCCGCCGCGAACGCGACCGCGCCAAGCTGGACCGGTCGGGGTTTGTAGTGGGAGACATTGACGCGCTCATGGGCCTCCTGGAGCGGTCCCCGAGGCTTCGTGTCTCGATGTCGGTCGCGATCGCGCAACCCGGACTAAGCGCCAACCGCGTGACCGCCAACGTACTCGAGCTCCTTTCGAGCGCCGACTACTACGTCAGCGAGACTGCGCTGACTTCGATCGAGGTGTACTGCTCGGAGTAGCTGGTTCCAGCGGATCTTCGCACACGCATCGGTTGTATGACTCTTTACACCTACGCAGATCTCCTCGATGACGACGTAGAAGACGTGGCGATGCGGCTCGATCAGGCTGCGACGGCTGCGATGGTGTCCGCCATGCGGCCAGAGCCGTCAGAATCGGGCACCGCAGACGGGGGCGATCGAGTCAAGACTCCCGGAAAACACTCGGTAGCTGAGGCGGGACTCGAACCCGCGACCTCACGATTATGAGTCGTGCGCTCTCACCAACTGAGCTACTCAGCCACACGTCCACCGGACGGGGGTGGAGCCCCGAACCGGCGAACAGAGCCCCGAGTCAGGATTGAACTGACGACCCCTTCCTTACCATGGAAGTGCTCTACCACTGAGCTATCGGGGCACACCGCGGATGCCGCGGCACCGCACGAGCCTACCATCCGTCGAAGCCCTCGCACGCCACCTGCACCGGCGTCAACCCCTGCCGCCCGGCACCCCTCGCCGCCTACCGTCGGAGGGGCGACACCTCCGTCG
>JAEYUT010000129.1 GCA_023432305.1 Actinomycetes bacterium | reverse complement strand
GTGTAGAGCCACAGTTCCGTCGGCAGCGTCTCAGGCAGCCCCGTGATCGCGAGATCGACCGCGGCGGCGAGAGTGAGCACGATGGTGCCCGCCGTGAAGCTCACGAAGGTCGCGGTGAGCACGGAACGCGCGTGGAACCGCAGCTGGGCGTTCGCCGCGGCCTGCCATGAGGTGCCGATGCCGGCGACGAAGGGCAGCACGAGCATCCACCACGGGATGCCGCCCCCGAGCCGATCCGACACCGCCCACACGACGGCGGCCACGGCGAGCGCCGCGCCCGCGACCCTCGGGAAGGTGAGAGCGGTGGGCGCCATCGTGCCGAGCCCGCGGCGATCGACGAGCAGCGAGCCGATCGCCTGACCCCCGACGAGCGCGACGGTGAAGACGGCGACGCCGAGAGCCGCGGCGGTGAGACCCTGCGACAGCACCATGAACGCCCCGAAGCATCCGCCGATGAGGAACCAGGGCGTCATGCGATGCTCGGCGATCGCATCGCGGAGCGACCAGAGCCCGCGACGGCCGGGGGGCCAGAAGAGCACGGCGACGCCGCACACGATCATCCCGCTCGCGAACGACCAGAACGCCGCGAGGAGCCCATCGCCGAGCTCGACGCCCAGTTCGCCGTTGATGCGGGGCTGGACAGCCATGAAGCCGCCCACGATGAGCGCGGCGATCGTGGCGACCGCGCGCAGGAGCGGGCGCTGCGCATGATCCTGCGACACCTGATCCCCTCCCGTGGAGCCCCCTGTCGGATTCGAACCGACGACCCTCGCTTTACAAGAGCGATGCTCTGGCCAACTGAGCTAAGGGGGCGGACGCCGCGTCGCGGACCGCGACCAGCTTACGCGCTACGGGGCGGGGGTCGGCGTCGGGGTCGGTGTCGGGGTCCCCGTGTTGTGCTCGCCCGAGGCCTCCGTCACGAAGAGCGCGAGCTCCTTCGGGTCGAAGTCCTTCGTGTAGACGAACTGCTTCCCGTCGACGATGACCGTGGGCACGGTGGTGACCGCGGGGATGTCGGCGCCGGGGATCGGACCGTTGAGCGCACGCGCGGTCGCCTCGAGCACCCACGGGGCGAACCGCTTCGATTCGATGCACGGCGCGATCTTCTTCATGCTGGCGGCGCCGGTCTTCTCTGCGCGGTCGATGAGCTCCTCGTCGCTGAGACCCTCCGTGCCTTCCTCGGGCTGGTCCGCGAAGAGCGAGGTGTGGAAGTCGAGGAAGGTGTCGGGTGAGAACTCGGCGACGCAGGCGGCGGCGTTGGCTGCCCGCAGCGAGTACTGCGTGCCTGCCGACTTCGCACTGAGGATCGCGATCGGGTGGATCTCGAGGGTCGCCGCTCCCGAGTCGACCCAGCGACGCAGCTGCTCGATGTTGTTGGCGTCGAACGTGCCGCAGTTCTGGCAGAGGTAGTCGACGTAGATCCGGATGTCGATGACGCCGTCGGGGTTCGCCTCGGCGACGGCGGGCTCGGCTCCGGCTTTGAGGCCCGGGGTGCGCACGGCCTCGAGGCCCTCGGAGATGCGGATGCCGTCCGAGTTCATGTTGAGAGGCCCGCGTGTGGGTGCCTGATTCATGGTGAGCAGCGTCACTGCGACGACGCCCATCACGAGGAGCACGCCGCCGAGGATGCCGAGCTGGAGCGTCAGCCTGCGGCGACGCTCCTTCTTGCGGTGCTCGTCCCGCAGTTCACGGGAGCGCTCCTTGGCCGCTTCGCGGGCGTCGTTGCCTGCGGCCTCCGGGCGATCGAATTCGCCGTTCGTCATCGGTCCTCAATTGGTCGGGTACTTGGGATCGCGCGATCGAAGACTACGGCGCGCGGATGATCTGAGACAAACCGGGCGACGGGCAACGCCGCAGGGTCTGCATTGTCGATGCTAGGAAGCGAATCTGGGAAGCATCCGGACAGAGCCTGAGCACGACGCACGTTCGCAGGCATGCCATACTGTTCGGAATCCGCGGCGGCGTCGCTGCGGAGTTCCATTCACTACGGATCGTCCGGCACGTACCTGCCGGTGAAGGAGTTGACACACTCATGGCATCTGTCACTTTCGACAACGCCTCCCGGATCTACCCGGGAACCACCCGCCCCGCCGTCGACAAGATCAACCTCGAGGTCGAAGACGGCGAGTTCCTCGTCCTCGTCGGCCCGTCGGGCTGCGGCAAGTCGACCACTCTGCGCATGCTCGCCGGCCTCGAAGAGGTCAACGACGGCCGCATCCTCATCGGCGACCGCGACGTCACCGACGTGCCGCCGAAGGACCGCGACATCGCGATGGTGTTCCAGAACTACGCCCTCTACCCGCACATGACGGTCGCCGAGAACATGGGCTTCGCGCTCAAGATCGCCGGCGTCGCCAAGGAGGAGCGCGCCGCGCGCGTGCTCGAGGCGGCCAAGCTCCTCGACCTCGAGCCCTACCTCGGCCGCAAGCCCAAGGCGCTCTCGGGTGGTCAGCGTCAGCGCGTCGCCATGGGCCGTGCCATCGTGCGTCAGCCCCAGGTCTTCCTCATGGACGAGCCGCTGTCGAACCTCGACGCGAAGCTCCGTGTGCAGACCCGCACCCAGATCGCGTCGCTCCAGCGCCGCCTGGGCGTCACCACCGTCTACGTGACTCACGACCAGACCGAGGCCCTCACCATGGGTGACCGCATCGCGGTCCTCAAGGACGGCCTCCTGCAGCAGGTCGGAACCCCGCGCGACCTGTACGAGAAGCCGAACAACGTGTTCGTCGCCGGCTTCATCGGCTCGCCCGCCATGAACCTCTTCCAGGCGGACCTCACCGAGGGCGGCGTGCGCTTCGGCACCTCGGTCGTCCCGCTCGAGCGGGACGCCGTGGCCGGTGCCAGCGGCAGCAAGGTCATCGTGGGCATCCGCCCCGAGGACGTCATCGTCTCGACCTCCGGCACGGGCCTCGAGGTCGAGGTCGACGTCGTCGAGGAGCTCGGCGCCGACGGCTACCTCTACGGCCACGCGGATGTCGCGGGTCAGCGTGTCGACATCATCGCGCGCGTCGACGGCCGCAACC
>JAEYUT010000106.1 GCA_023432305.1 Actinomycetes bacterium | reverse complement strand
GCTCAGGTCAGGGAACTCGGGGTTGAGCCGCGCGAGAACCTGCCCGATGCTCAGCAGCTGCGGCGCGCCCGTCGTACGGGCAGCGGACGTCGCTGGCATCAGTGCGCGGCACCGCGGTCGGCACGGGACGCGTAGAACGTGAGGCGGAACTTGCCCACCTGAACCTCGGCGCCGTCGCTGAGCAGAGCCTGGTCGATGCGCACCCCGTCGAAGTACGTGCCGTTGAGCGAATCCAGATCGCGCACCTGGAATGCGTTCCCGGTGCGGACGAACTCGGCGTGACGGCGCGAGACGGTGACGTCGTCGAGGAAGATGTCGGCGTCGGGGTGGCGGCCGGCGACCGTCACATCCGCGTCGAGGAGGAAGCGCGCACCGACGTTCGGGCCGCGGCGCACGATGAGCAGCGCGGAGCCGGCAGGGAGAGCCGCGATGGCCTCCTGCTCGTCACGGGAGACCCCCGTCTCGAGCGCAGCGAGCTGCATGCGGAACTCGTCGGTGAAATGCGCGGTGGTGTCGTTGGACACCGCACCCGGGGTCGCGGCGGTCTTCGCCGGATCCGGGCCGTTCGTGGCGTCGTCACTCATGGCGCCCTCCTTCACGTATCCAGGCTATCGGATGAGGCCGCGTCCGACACCCGTGCGATTCTGACCAATCGTGCCGTCTCGCGTATGTACACGGCCCCAGCCCACCAGTAGAGGAATGCACCCCACAGCGCCAGCGCCCAGCCGACCGGATCGCTGACCGATGCGATGGACGGCGCGGCCGCGCCGAGCACGATCACGGGCAGAGCGAAGAGCAGCGCGAACGTGGCGGCTTTGCCGAGCCGGTTCACGGGAAGCGGCCCGAAACCCGCGTTCGCGAGCACGACGCCCAGCACGACGAGCATCACATCGCGCGCGACCACGACGATCACCAGCCACCAGGGAAGCAGACCGGCCCAGGCGAGCCCGACGAGAGTCGAGAAGATGAACAGCCGATCGACCGCAGGGTCGAGGAGCTGACCGAGACGACTGATCTGGTTGAACCGGCGCGCGATCCATCCGTCGACGAAGTCAGTGAGGCTCGAGACCACGATCACGAGCAGCGCCCAGCCGAACTGCGATGCCCCCAGAAGCCAGAGGAAGACGGGGATGAGGGCGAGGCGGACGACACTGAGCGCGTTGGGGATCGTCACGATCCGCGAGCTCACAGCCGTCATGCGTCCTCCCTTCCGCCCACTCTAGTCGCGGGGGTGGGGTCCCACGGGGGCAGCTCTCCACAGGGACGCGCCGAGTCTCCGCCGACGCGCGTCGGGAGGCGGGGCTACCGTGGAGGCATGTCGTGCATCCGGTTTAACACCCCTGCCCAGCGCGCGCAGATGCGCGCCATGGCCCCGAGCATGCTGACACCCGAGGAGGTCGCTGCGCTGCATCCGGCGCCCCCGGTGACGGAGTCCAAGATCCGACGCCTGCGCCTGCTCGCCACCGACCCGAAGCCCAAGATCCGCGAATCGGTCGCAAGCTCGTACAACACTCCCGCTGACGTATTCGAGGCGCTCGCGCGCGATGAGGACGAGGGGGTGCGGGCATGCGTGGCGCGCAACAACGCGGCACCGTGCGATGTGCTGCGCGAGCTCGCGCGCGACGAGTCGCCGACGGTGCGCGGCTGGGTGGCCGTGAACTTCTTCGTGCCCGCCGATGTCATGGAGGAGCTCGCCGAGGATGAGGACGCGACGGTGCGCGGACTCGTCGCCTGGAAGGCGGCGCTCGCGCGCGAGGCCGAGCAGGACGCGCTCGTCAGCGTCTGATTCGGCGCCTCAGGCGTCGGCGAAGGCAGGGTCGGTGGCGGCGAGCTGCGCCCGCAGGTCGGACCAGGATGCCGCGACGCCAGGATGGAGGGGCAGCGTCTCCACCTCGTCGAAGGCCACCCACCGCAGAGCGATGGACTCCGCGTCCCCGATGACCGGCTCGAAGACGCTCTCTGCCCGCGCGAGCACGGTCGTGTACGACCAGTAGCCCACGTCGAACACGCTTGTAGCGAGGACACGCACCTGGTCGGTCGGCACGCCCGCCTCCTCGTTCGCTTCGCGCAGCGCCGCCTGCTCGGGGGTCTCGTGCTCATCGTGCACGGCGCCGCCGGGGATCCCCCACGTGCCGCCCAGGTGGCTCCATTCGGCGCGCAGCTGCAGCAGCACACCCGCGTCGGGATGCGCGAGCAGGAGCCCTGCCGCGCCGAACCTGCCCCAGTAGCGGCCGCGAGGTCCGTCGACCCATGCGTCGCCCGGGCCGTGGGGTCGGCGGGCGCGCGGATCGTGCGGGGCGCGGGTCATGCCGCCAGCCTAACGAGCGCACCTGCGGGCCCGCCGCGTGTGCGACGGCGTATGACGCACAGGGTGCCGCGCCGTCGGGGGCGGCGCATAGTCTCCCCGCATGGCACGCAGCATCATCCCCCCGTATCTGCTCGCGCGACTGGCTTCATCCGGCACCGACCGCTTTCCCACAGCGTCGCGCGCGGCCCAGCGCACTCTGCGCATCGACGCCCCGCGCCGGTCTGCGCGGCTCGACCTGAGCATCGACGGCGATGCGCTCGTCGTGGAGCTCTCCGATGCGCCGGATCGCGAGATCTCGGACGCCGAGAACCGGGAGGAGCTGCCGGGTCGCCTGGTGCGCACCGAGGGCGACGACCCCACGGGAGACGTCGCCGCCGATGAGGCCTACGAGGGGCTCGGGGCCACCTTCGACCTCTTCTCCCAGCAGTTCGATCGCAACTCGATCGACGGCCTGGGCATGCGACTGCGCGCGACCGTGCACTACGGAGAGCTGTACGACAATGCGTTCTGGGATGGCGAGCGGATGGTCTTCGGCGACGGCGACGGCGAGGTGTTCGCCGGGTTCACGAGCTCGCTGAGCGTCATCGGCCATGAGCTCGCACACGGGGTGATCCAGCACACCGCGGGGCTCGAGTATGTGGGGCAGTCCGGTGCGCTCAACGAGTCGATCGCGGACGTGTTCGGTGCGCTCGTGGAGCAGCACGTGCGCGGCGAGTCCGCCGCGCAGGCGACCTGGCTCATCGGCGAGGGGCTCTTCACCGACGAGGTGCAAGGCCGCGCCCTGCGCTCGCTGCGCGCGCCCGGCACTGCGTATGACGACGACACACTCGGCCGCGACCCGCAGCCGGCGCACATGCGCGACTTCATCGTCACCTCGGAGGACAACGGCGGGGTGCACCTCAACTCCGGGATCCCGAATCACGCGTTCTTCCTGCTCGCGGATGCGCTCGGCGGCGCCGCCTGGGAGCTGGCGGGCCGCATCTGGTACGACGCGCTCACCTCGCAGCTGCCGGCGACGGCCGACTTCGCGACCTTCGCGGCAGCGACGGTGCGCACGGCGTCCGCGCGTTACGGTGAGGTGTCGACGGAGGTCGACGCCGTGCGAGCGGCCTGGGATGGTGTGGGAGTGACGACGGATGGCGGAGGCAGCTGACCGCGCGCCCCACTCCGGCGCGCCCGATTCACGCGAGCCGGCTGTCGTCATCCGGGTGATCCGCACGGGAGGCATCGCGGGCATGCGCCGCGCGTGGCGCGTGGAGACGCGCGACGTGGACGCCTGGGAGCCGATCGTGCGCGCATGCCCCTGGGATCGAGTCGAGAACGCCACGCCGGAGCCCGACCGCTTCGTGTGGCTCATCGAGGTGCGTGCACCGGAGCCTTCCCGGACCGCGATGCTTCCGGAGCGCGAGGTGGACGGCCCGTGGCGGGAGCTCGTGGATCGCGTGCGCAGCGAGGGTGAGCCCGTGCGCGTTCCGCGGCCCGACTCTGCGGAGGGGACGGCGACGGATGGCTGAGGCAGGGGTGCGCGTGGACGCGTGGCTGTGGGCGGTGCGCGTGACGAAGTCGCGCTCGGCGGCGACGGCGCTGTGCAAAGCAGGGCATGTGAAGGTCGGCGGCGAGACGGCGAAGCCCTCGCAGGTGGTGCGGCCCGGCATGGAGGTGCGGGTGGTGACGGGCCACGGCACGCGCATCCTCGTGGTGCGCCAGCTGCTCACCAAGCGGGTGAGCGCGGCGCTCGCGGCCCCCGCGTTCGAGGATCTGACGCCCGCTCCCCCGCCGAAGGAGCAGCGCACGGTGTTCGCGGTGCGCGACCGCGGCGCGGGGCGCCCCACGAAGCGCGACCGCCGCGAGATCGAACGGCTGCGCGGGCGCGACGAGGCGTGAGCATCCGCTCCCCCGACGTCAGCGGGGAGCGAGCCGTCTCGGCGGGTGGCTGACGGTCACCGGATCCCGCATCCAGATGAGCCTGGTTCGCCGATGCTCGTCGTGTGTGGAGAAGCGATAGACGTACACCGTCGCGCGCACCCAGCGCGGAGGCCGCCCACCGAACGGGTCGACGCGCAGCAGCCTCAGGGTGGCGCGGTCGGCTTCGAGCAGCCGCAGCAGGAAGACGTCGAACCACGCATCGTCGGGTGATCCGAGGGCGAGGAACCACATGAGCCAGTCGAGGCGCAGATGGTACGGGGCGAACTGGCGAGGCACCCGGGCCGGGTCGCCCGGCTTGCCGTGGAATTCGTAGGCGCGCCACTCGGAGGCGTCGTCGGGGTACTCCGCATCCGTGCCCTCCACGATCACCTCGTAGCGCACCTGCGAGACCGAGCCGAAAGCCCCGTACGCGTTCACCAGGTGGAAGCGGTTGAAGCTCGCGTTCATCAGCTGCCGCCGGGCGAGGAGGTTGCGGGCCGGGAACCAGCTGAGCGCCACGAGCAGCACGACGACGAGCAGCACGGGGATGCCCCACCACAGCGGCATCGCATCCGGACCAGCATCGACAGGCCAGGCGGGAATGAGGGCGTGCACGAAGGCGTCGTCGATCGCCGAGAACGCGAGCACGATCGTGAGCCAGTTGAGCCAGGCGAAGTTGCCCGTCGCCACGAGCCACAGCTGGGTGAGGATGATGATCGCGGCGGCGAACGACGCCACCGGCTGCGGGGCGAACAGGAACCACGGCACGATGAGCTGCGCGACATGGTTGCCGAGCACCTCCAGGCGATGCACCCAGCCGGGCAGCAGGTGCGCGTAGCGGCTCAGCGGCCCCGGCATCGGCTGGGTCTCATGGTGGTACATGAGCGCTGTGAGGTCGCGCCAGGAGCGGTCGCCGCGCATCTTGATCATGCCGGCGCCGAACTCCAACCGGAACACGAGCCAGCGCAGGAAGAAGATGATGGCGATGGGGGTCGCGGTCTCGTTCGATCCGAGCCACGCGACGATGAAGCCCACCTCGAGCAGCAGCGACTCCCATCCGAACGCGTAGAACGTCTGGCCCACGCACACGATCGAGAGATACAGCGCCCACATCACGAGGAAGCACACAAGCGGCACCCACGCGGGGCCTAGCTGCGGCAGGCCCGCCACGAGTGCGAGACCGATCACGATCCCCACGATGCACACGGCGCGCAGCATCCGATCGGAGTAGCGCCATCGGAAGATGGTGGGCGCTCGGCGCGCGAGCGACCGCGTGAGGAAGCGCTCGACGGGCAGCAGTCCGCGTTCGCCGAGGAGCGCCGGGAACTGGAACAGCGTCGAGAGGAACGCCACCACGAAGACCGCCGCGACGCCCCGCTGGAGCACCTCGCGTGCGAAGCCGTAGTCGGTGGTGCCGAACCACTCCATGCGACGGAGAGTAGTCCGCTCGGCTGTGGTCGGCGATACGGTTGCGTATGGCCACGAGACGCGCGATCATCGTCGGCTCCGGTCCGAACGGTCTCGCCGCGGCCGTCACCCTCGCCCGCGCGGGGCTCGAGGTGACGGTGCGCGAGCGGCTGTCGGACATCGGCGGCGGCACGGCCACACGCGAGCTCACGCTGCCTGGCTACCTGCACGATGTGTGCTCGGCCGTGCACCCGATGGCATCCGCGAGCGACTTCTTCGTGCACTTCGGTCTCGCGTCGCGCCTCGAGCTGATGACACCCGAGGTGTCGTATGCGCAGCCGATCGAGCCGGGGCGCTCCGCACTCGCGTACCGTTCCCTCGACCGCACCGTCGCGGAACTCGGAGCGGACGGAGCGGCGTGGCGGCGGATCTTCGCGCCGCTCGTGGATCGGGCAGGCGAGCTCATGGCGATCGCCGGCTCCTCCGTGCTCCCCCCGCGCCACCTCGCGACGCTCACGACGCTCGGACTGCGGATGCTGCACCAGGGCGGCCCTGCGTGGAATCTCGGATTCCGGGGCGATGAGGCGCCCGCGCT
>JAEYUT010000057.1 GCA_023432305.1 Actinomycetes bacterium | reverse complement strand
CCCGCATCCCGTGGCTCGACGGCGTCGCAGGGCTCCTCTCGCTCGCCGCGCTTACCGCCCTCGGTCTCGTCGCCCTCTTCACGGCACCGGGTTCCCGCTGGCGCGGTGTCTCGAGCGTCGTCGTGCTCACCGCGCTCGTCGTCGCGGGTGCCATGCCCGCGCTCTCCCGGCTCGCCGACGCGCTCTCGCGGCCCGCCGACTGGCAGTACGCGATGTGCGACGTCGGTCAGGGCGATGCGCTCGTGATCCGCTCAGCCGGTCGCATCATGCTCGTCGACACCGGACCCGACCCGGATGCGCTCACATCCTGCCTCGATGACCTCGGCATCGCGCGCATCGACGTGCTCGTGCTCACCCACTACGACGCCGACCATGTCGGCGGCCTCGCCGCCGTGAGCGGCCGCGCCGACCTCGCGCTCGTCGGGCCTCCGCCCGGCCCGCACGAAGCGGGCGTGCTCGACGATCTCGCCACGGGGGGAGCGGAGGTGCGTCTCGCCGCTGCGGGCGACGCGGGAGAGCTCGGCGACCACCGCTGGCGCGTTCTCTGGCCGCTGGACCGCGGCGTCGACACGGGCAACGACGCGAGTGTCGTCCTCCATCTGGCTCCCGGGCCCGGTTGCGTTGCGTGCCTGAGCGCGCTCCTGCTCGGGGATCTCGGGGAGGAGGCGCAGATCCGCATGGCGGCCCGCAGTCGGCTCCCTGCCGTCGACGTGCTCAAGGTCGCTCACCACGGCTCCGGCGATACGAGCACGTCGCTCATCGACCGTGTGCACGCGACGATCGGGCTCATCGGCGTCGGTGCCGACAACACCTACGGTCACCCCCACCCGCGCGTGCTTGACGCTCTCTCGGACGCGCGCACCGCGATCCTGCGCACCGACGCCGACGGCCTGATCCTCGTGGGGCCCTCCGGGGTGTGGACGGAGCGGGAGGCCCCGACCCCGACCCCGACATCCGACGTCGGCGCCGCTCAGTAGGCTGGAGTCAGTCGAGAGGAGGCCCTGTGGCGGTCAAGGCGACGGCGTCGAAGACGTCGATTCCGCAGGTGGCGTGGCACACGGTCGAGCCTGCGCCTGTCGTTCTCGTCACGGGCCCGGAGACGCTTCTCGCCGAACGCGCCATCCGCTCGGTGCGCGAGACGATGCGCGCCGCCGACCCGAGCCTCGAGGTCTCCGATATCGACGCCGGCCAGTACACGCCGGGCGAGCTGCTCACCCTTGCGAGCCCGTCGCTGTTCGGCGAACCTCGTCTCATCCGCGTGAGCCAGGTCGAGAAATGCACCGATGCGTTCCTCGAGGAGGCGCTCTCGTACCTGGGCGCCCCCGCCGACGACACCGTGCTCGTGCTGCGGCACGGGGGAGGCGTGCGGGGCAAGAAGCTGCTCGACGCGATCCGCACAGGCACGGGCGACGGCATCGAGGTGGTGTGCGCGGAGCTCAAGCGCGAAGGCGACAAGATCGACTTCGCCGCCGCGGAGTTCCGGGCTGCCAAACGCAAAGCGACCGCAGGTGCCGTGCGCGCGCTCGTCTCGGCGTTCACCGATGACCTCGCCGAGCTCGCCGCCGCGTGCCGCCAGCTGATCTCCGACACCGATGGAGACATCACCGAGGATGTCGTCGACCGGTACTACGCCGGCCGCTCCGAGGTCACCGCCTTCGCCGTCGCGGATGCCGCGATCGCCGGTCACTTGGGTGAGGCGCTTGGTCTGCTCCGCCACGCGCTCGCCTCCGGCTCCGACCCGGTGCCCATGGTCGCCGCTTTCGCGATGAAGATCCGCACCATGGCGAAGCTCGCGGGGGCGCGCGGCTCCTCCAATGAGCTCGCGAAGCGCTTCGGCCTCCAGGCCTGGCAGGTCGACCGCGCGCGGCGCGACCTGCAGGGCTGGTCGGATGAGGGGCTCGCGCGCGCGATCGCCATGCTGGCCGAGACGGACGCACAGGTGAAGGGCGGCGGACGCGACCCCATCTACGCTCTCGAGCGCCTCGTCGCCGTCATCGCCGCCCGCGGCCTCGCCTGAGGCGCAGTCCACCTGCGGCCCAGCCCGCACAACGTCAGAGGCCCCGCACCCGAAGGTGCGAGGCCTCTGACGAGAGTGGCTGAATTACAGCGCGGCAACCTGCTTCGCGATCGACGACTTGCGGTTCGCGGCCTGGTTCTTGTGGATGACGCCCTTGCTGACGGCCTTGTCGAGCTTCTTGGTGGCCTTGACGAGGGCGGTCTCGGCGGCAGCCTTGTCGCCGGCGGCGACAGCCTTGCGGGTGGCCGAGATGACGGTCTTGAGCTCGCTCTTGACAGCCTTGTTGCGCTCCTGCGCCTTCTTGTTGGTGCCGATGCGCTTGATCTGCGACTTGATGTTCGCCATGAGTGTCTTTCGTTCGTTACGGAAGGGATCGGCCGGGGAACGGTAGAGGGGCGCTTCCGGCAACACGCGTGGAGGAACTCACGCGTAAACCAAGGGTCGACTTTACCAGCAGACGGCGTCGGATGCCAAAGTGGCAGCGAGCCCGTCTCCCGGCATGTCGGCCTTCCCACAGCGTACCGGGGTGGTTCGCCGTTCCGAGCGTCCGGGGGTTGGCCGGATACCACTCGGGGCTGTGCGGAGCGAGGCTGGGTTCATGACTGAGACCACCTCCCTCCCCACCGCTCCTGCGAACCCGTACATGGCCTCTGCGGAGTCGACGCCGACGGCTGTGCCTGCCGCTCCCGCCTCGACCTCCAACGGGCTCAGCATCGCGAGCCTCGTTCTCGGCATCGCCTCGATCCCGACGGGCCTGGCCGTCGCCGCGATCGCTGCGGTGGTTCTCGGATTCATCGCACGCTCGAAGGAGCCCGCAGCGCGCACGATGGCCAACTGGGGCATCGTGCTCGGCGCGGTCGGGCTCTTCGGCGGAGCGATTCTCGCGATGCTCGGCTTCCTCGTCTTCACGCCGTTCGCTCTGCTCGGGCTCGGGTGGTTCTGGGTCTGAACCTGAGGCGGACATGACGGAGGGGCCGGTGCAGCGCGCACCGGCCCCTCCGCTGCTTCCCGACCCGGTTCATCGAGGGTGCAGATGGGCCGGTTCGCGAACGCCTGCAGACATGGGACAATCGTTCGGATATGTCACCCCGCGCCCTGAAGCCTCTCTCGCCTGCTGCGACCGATCCGTCGCGCATCCGCAATTTCTGCATCATCGCGCACATCGACCACGGCAAGTCGACGCTCGCGGACCGCATGCTGCAGATCACGGGCGTCGTCGCCGATCGCGACATGCGCGCCCAGTACCTCGACCGCATGGACATCGAGCGCGAGCGCGGCATCACCATCAAGTCCCAGGCTGTTCGCATGCCGTGGGAGGTCGAGGGCGACACGTTCGCGCTCAACATGATCGACACCCCCGGTCACGTCGACTTCACCTATGAGGTCAGCCGGTCGCTCGCGGCGTGTGAGGGCGCGATCCTGCTGGTCGACGCTGCGCAGGGCATCGAAGCGCAGACGCTGGCGAACCTGTACCTGGCGATCGAGAACGACCTGGAGATCATCCCGGTTCTCAACAAGATCGACCTGCCGGCCGCCGACCCCGAGAAGTACGCGAAGGAGATCGCGCAGCTCATCGGCGGCGACCCGGAGGACGTGCTGCGCGTCTCGGGGAAGACCGGCATGGGTGTGGAGGCGCTGCTCGACCGCGTTGTGGAGCGCATTCCGGCCCCCGTCGGCAACGCGGACGCTCCCGCCCGCGCGATGATCTTCGATTCGGTGTACGACTCGTACCGCGGCGTCGTCACCTACGTGCGCATGGTGGACGGCAAGCTCAACCCGCGTGAGCGCATCCAGATGATGTCCACGAAGGCGACGCACGAGATCCTGGAGATCGGCGTGAGCTCGCCGGAGCCGACCCCGTCGAAGGGGCTCGGCGTGGGCGAGGTGGGCTACCTCATCACGGGTGTGAAGGATGTGCGCCAGTCGAAGGTGGGCGACACCGTCACGTCGCAGGCGAAGCCGGCATCCGAGCCGCTTCCGGGCTACACCGATCCGCTCCCGATGGTGTTCTCCGGTATCTATCCGATCGACGGCTCCGACTACCCGGAGCTGCGCGAGGCGCTCGACAAGCTCAAGCTCTCGGACGCCGCCCTGCAGTACGAGCCGGAGA
>JAEYUT010000041.1 GCA_023432305.1 Actinomycetes bacterium | reverse complement strand
GCAGAGGAGCAGCCTCTCCGAGGTAGCCGGCGAGCGAGGGGTAGTCGGCGCCCGACGACGACGACACCCACTGCGGGAAGTACTTCAGCTGCGCCGCGGTGCCGATCGCGATCGCCGTGAAGCCGGTGATCGTGGCGAGCACGTTGACCTCGCAGCCGGCGCTCTGCAGAGCGACGATCTGCGCGACGACATCCTGGTTCGAGACCGAGTAGGTCTGAACCTCGGTGAGGCCGTCCTCCCCGAGCACGAGCTCGAGCCCCTCGCGCACATCGGTTCCGAACTCATCGTCCTGGCCGAACAGGCAGACCTTCGTGCCGGGGAACTCGTCGGCGATGTACTGACCGAGCACCATGCCCTCCGTTACGTAGTCGGTCTGGAATCCGAACGTGAGCGGGTACTTCTCGGGCTGGTTCCAGGCGGCCGACCCCGACGACACGAACAGGTCGGGGACCTCGTTGTCGGTGAGGAAGTCGAGCACGGCACTGTGGGTGGGGGTGCCGAGTCCGCCGAGCATCGCGAAGATCTCGTCCTCGAGCACGAGCTCGCGAACGACCGTCTGCGTCGTCGCCGGGTTGTAGCCGTCGTCTTTGACGATGTACTCGATCGAGCGGCCGTTGATGCCGCCCTGGTCGTTGAGGTACTCGAAGTAGGCCGCAGTGGCGGCGGAGATCGGCGCATACGAGGCTGCGGCCGGTCCCGTGAGGGGCTGATGCGTTCCGATGGTGATGGTCTCCTCGGTGACACCGGGCTGCGGCGCCTCGGGCGAGGGAGTGCTGCAGGATGACAGCACCAGTGCGCCGGCGGCTGCCAGCGCGATCGCGGACACCGTCGTCGCACGTGCGTGCGGTTGCGTCATCGTCGTTCCTTTCGTGTTGGTCAGGGAATGTGTGGTGCATCCGCGGAACGACGACGGCGCAGTCGCTCGACCAGGTCGGCGACGGCACCGTGGATGCCGCGGGGGGCGGCGAGCATGACGACGACGAGGATCACGCCGAACACCACGATCGCCAGATTCCCGTCGAGCCGCTGCGACAGCTCGGCGGAAAGAGGGAGGGCCTCCGTGATCGCGGAGGTGATCTCGGGAACCGTCACGAGGACGATCGCGCCCCAGACCGCGCCGGCGAGCGTGCCGACGCCTCCGATCACGACCGCCACGAGAAGGAACAGCGAGAAGGTGAGCCCGAACGCGCCCGACGAGACCGACTGGGTGACGTACGCGAGCACGCCGCCGCCGAGTCCTGCCGCCGCGGCGCTGATCGCGAACATCCCCACGCGCACGGTCACCGGGTCGATGCCCGAGAGTCGGGCGGCGGGTTCGTCGTCGCGCACCGCCTGCATCCGCAGAGCAGCGGGACTGCGCACAAGCTGAGCGAGCGTCCCGAGCACGATCGCCGCGACCGCGAGCCCCACCCAGGCCTGCCACTGCTCGGTCGCGATGATGCTCGACAGGAACTCCGGTCGACGCTCCACAGAGAGGTAGATGCCGGCATCTCCGCCGAGAACGCTCGAGAAGGTGCTCGCAAGCGCGGGAAGCGCGAGCACGAGCGCGAGCGTGAGACCAGCGAGGTAGGGGCCGTGAAGCCTCGCGCCCGCGATCCCGACGAGACCGCCGAGCGCCGCCGATACGACGAGCGCGGCGAGGAACGGCACAACGAGCCGCACCGGGCCGGTGATCTCGGCGTCGCCGAGCGCATTCGAGGTCAGGGCGAACGCATACGCGCCCGCCGCCATGAGGGCGGCGTGCCCGAGCGACAGCTGCCCGGTGCGTCCCACGAGCAGCGAGAGCCCCGCGATCGCGCACACGGAGGCCGCCGCGGTGGCGAGCAGATAGTTGCGGTACGGATCAAGCAGGAAGGTGGCGGCGAGGGCCACGAAGAGTGCGAGGCCCGTGACCGCCCAGCGCTGGGCGGGAGTCCAGGAGCTCGGTGCGAGAAGCCACGGGCGTGCACGGCGCGGGCGGCGGGGCCGCACGGCGTCTGCGGCGTCGAGAGGGGCGGTCGTCGTCATGCCAGTCGAGCCTTTCGCAGCGAGAAGATGCCCTGTGGTCGCACCAGGAGCACCACGACGAGCAGCACGAGCACGGCGATCGGGCCGATCGTCGCACCCCACACCGTCGTGACGAAGGTCAGCAGCAGCCCCACGAAGAGCCCGCTGACCACCGCTCCCACCGGCGAGTCGAGGCCGCCGATGATCGCGACCGTGAAGGCGTTGACGAAGAGGAGGTCGCCCGAGTGGGGGTTCAGGCCCAGCTCGGTCGGCACGGCGAGAAGCACGGCGAGCCCGCCGACGGATGCCGAGAGCACCCAGCCGAGGGTGCGCATCCGGGCCACCCGCACCCCGTTCAGACGCGCGACCTCATCGTCGAATGCGGAGGCGCGCATCGCCAGCCCGAGCGAGGTCTTCGTGAACAGCAGCGCGATGCCGGCCACGATGACGGCGACCACCACGAAGACGAACAGGGTGTACGGCGACACGATCGCCACCTCCCCGATCTCGAGGGGCTCACGGCTGAACGGCACGCTCACCGGCTTGTAGTCGGCCCCGAAGAGGATCCCGAGAAGGCCCGTCAGCACCATCACCACGCCGATCGCGACGATGATCGCGTTCAGCGGAGATCCGCTCGGCACGTGGCGCATGAGCCCCCTCTCCATCGCGAAGCCGATCGCGGCACCGGCTGCCAGAGCGGCGACGATCGCCAGGGGGAAGGATCCCGTGCCCACAAGCACGAGGTAGGCGACGTACGCGGCGGCGACCGACATCGCTCCCTGCGCGAAGTTGGCGATGCGGGTCGCCCGCCAGATGAGCACGAGCGCGAGAGCGAACAGGGCGAACACGGCACCGCGCGCGAGGCCGGCGCCGAGAAGCAGCAGGAAGGTCGACATCAGAACCCCAGATAGAGATGGCGCAGCTGCTCGTCGGCTTCGAGCTCTGCGGCGGGACGGCGGGCCACGACACGGCCGAGGTTCAGCACGACCCCGGTGTCGGCGATGGAGAGAGCGGTGCGCACGTTCTGCTCGACGAGCAGGATCGTGATCGAGAACTCGCTGCGCAGCCAGGCGAGCATCGCCATGATGTCGACCACGACCTTCGGGGCGAGTCCGAGCGACGGCTCATCGAGCAGCATGACCTTGGGGTGAGCCATGAACGCCCGCCCGATCGCGAGCATCTGGCGCTCGCCTCCCGAGAGCGTCGAGCCCGCCTTCGCGCGCCGGTCGGCGAGGGCCGGGAAGAACTCGAACACCTCCTCGATGTCGGAGGCGCGCTCTGCGGAGTCTCTGCGCCAGAGCGCCCCGAGGCGCAGGTTCTCCTCCACGGTCAGCTCGGCGATCACCTGCCGACGCTCGGGCACATGCACGATGCCGCGGCGGATGCGCTCCTCGACGGGCACACCGGCGAGAGACACCCCTCCCGCGCGGATGACGCCCTCGGTGGGCGCCAGCAGCCCGGAGATGGTGCGCAGCAGCGTGGACTTCCCCGCGCCGTTCGCTCCCACCACCGCCACGATCGACGCCTCAGGGAGCGCGAGGTCGATGCCGTGCAGTGCGGGGTTCTGGCCGTATCCGGCGACGACGCCCTCGAGTTCGAGCGCCGTGCGCACCTGGGTCAGGGCGGTCATGCCACCTCCTCCTCGATGTCGTGGCCGAGGTACGCCTCGGCGACGGCCGGGTCGACGCGGATCTCGTCGGGCGTGCCCTCGGCGATCCGGCGCCCGGCGTCGAGCACGACGATGCGGTCCGAGACCGCCATGACGAGGTCGACGTGGTGCTCGACGAAGAGCACCGCGGTCTGCGGGTTCTCGCGGACGACATCCCGGATGAGCTCGCCGAGCTCGCTGATCTCGTCTTCGCCGAGGCCGCCCGCTGGCTCATCGAGAAGCAGCAGGGTGGGGGCCGAGACGAGCGCCCGGGCGAGGGCGACGCGCTTCTGGATCGGGTACGGAAGGGCATCCGGATGCCGGTCTGCGGTGTCGCCGATGCCGAGCCCGTCGAGCGCGGCCTGTGCCCGCGCGGCGGCGGCAGCGAGGTGGCGCTGCCCGCTCGTCAGGCCGAGGAGCCCGGTGGCCATGCCGGGCGCCTGTGCCGAGAGCCCGGTCATGACGTTCTGCCGCACGGTGAGGCCGGGGAACAGCGCGAGCCCCTGGAAGGTGCGGGCGACGCCCGCCGCTGCGAGTCGATGCGCGCGCGGCCGCGGCGCGCCGTCGATGAGCACCTCGCCGCTGCGGGCTCGGGCGAGCCCGCAGATGATGTTGAACATCGTGGTCTTGCCTGCGCCGTTGGGCCCGATGAGCCCCACGATCTCGCCGGGAGCGACGTCGAAGCTCACGCGGTCGAGGGCGAGCAGGCCGCCGAAGCGCGCGGTGACCTCGCGCACGGAGAGCCGTGCAGCGGATG
>JAEYUT010000382.1 GCA_023432305.1 Actinomycetes bacterium | reverse complement strand
GCCCTGTACCGCGAGTACCGCGACGTGGTGGGTCAGTTCAAGTACGTGATCGAGACGGAGCGTCGCTTCTACCTGGCGAACGAGGTCACTCTCGAACGCCACGACACCGAGCACGACTTCTACTTCGAGCTCACCATGAACGACGTCTGGGTGTGGGATGTGTACCGCTCGGATCGCTTCGTGAAGAGCGTGCGTGTGCTCACCTTCAAGGATGTCAACGTCGAGGTGCGCGGCGACAAGGATCTGGAGCTCCCGAAGGAGCTCGCGCTCGACGAGTAGTCGCGTGGTGTCGGCGATGTGCCCGTGCGGCCGAGGTGCCGCGTTCGAGGCGTGCTGCGGCCCGCTTCACGCGGGCGCTTCTGCTCTCACGGCCGAGGCGCTCATGCGCTCGCGGTTCTCGGCGTTCGCGCGCGGCGACGCGGCGTACCTTCTGCACTCGTGGCATCCGTCCACTCGCCCGTCCGATCTCGAGCTCGACGCGGATGTCGAGTGGCGCCGCCTGCAGATCGTCGACTCGGTCGATGGCGGAGCGGATGACGCCGAGGGCGTCGTCGAGTTCAGGGCGTCGTTCCGCAGCCCTGATGGTGCAGGGCTCATGCACGAGCGCTCGCATTTCGCGCGCGTCGACGGCCGCTGGGTCTATGTCGACGGGGAGCAGCTGGACTGAGGTAGCCTCAGGCGCGACGCTCTCGACCACCACCTCAGGAGATGCCGTGTTCCTTCGCCGTGCCCTCGTGGCCGCTGCCGCCCTCGCCCTCGTCCTCACCGGATGCACGCCCGCCGAGGAAGGGCCGCTCACTCTCACCAGCCCCGACCTCGACGCCTCCGGGCATCTGCCCGATTGGGCCACTGCGACCGTCGGCGGCAACTGCCGCGGCGCGAACACCTCGCCCACGCTGCGATGGTGGGGGGTGCCCGCTGGCACGAAGTCGTTCGCCGTGCAGATGACGCACCCGCAGCGTCCCGAGTTCGACCACTGGATCGTGACCGGTCTGCCGGGCGACCTGCGCGAGCTGCCGAGTGCGCCGCTCGGCGAGATCGGCGTGGGGGTGACGGGGCAGAACTTCCAGGGCCCTGGCCGCTACGTGGGCGTGTGCATCCCGGGTGAGGAGTACGAGTACACCGTGTTCGCCCTCGACGCCGAGATCGTGGGCGATGAGACGACGACTGTCGCCGACCTTGCGGAGCTCATCGACGGGCACGTGCTCGAGAGTGCCGCGCTGCGGGTTCTGCGCGCCGAGGGGTGATCCGCCGTCAGGCGACGAGCGCCCACACACCCGCGACGGCCGAGACCGCGGCGAGGGCGAGCGCGATCGCCACGAGGACCTGGTGCACGCGCAGGAACTTCGTGGCGTTGCCTGCCTCATCGCGGGCGCGCGGGTCGGCCTTCACGCGGCGCAGGAACTGCGGCCAGGTGAACACGTTGTAGGCGGCGTTGAGAAGCAGCAGGATGCCGAGGGCGACGTTCACGTATCGAGCCTACGTGCGTCTGAGGCCTCGCCTGGCAGGTCGAAGTGCCCGCGGTGCCACTCCATCCGGTGGCACGAGACGATGACGTGCGAATCCGGCCCGGTGGTCGCGGGGTACTCGACCTCGCCCGTGTCGGTCCATCCTTCGCGCTCATAGAAGCGATGCGCTCGGGCGTTGCCGGTGACGACGCCGAGCCACGGAACGGCGTGACCGGCTGCCATCACCTCGCGCGCGGCATCCGCGAGCAGCTGCGCGGCGACTCCCGTGCCGCGGTGGGCGGCGTCGACGAACACCTGCTCGACCTCGTCGCCCTTCTGCATCGTGAAGCCGATGACCTCGCCGTCGACCTCGGCCACGCGCGTGCGTGGGATCGCGGCCGTCACGCGCGGCACGAAGCTCTCCTGCGTGCGGAAGGCGAGCAGCTCCTCGGGCACGAGCCCCGTGTGCCCGTCGTGCCAGCCGAGCCACCAGATCCGGGCGATGCGGTCGGCGTCGTCGGGGGTGGCAGGGCGGATGCGGAGCTCGGGCATGTTCCGACGATAACCGCGCTGCGAGAGCCGCAATGACGGCTGCGCGTCTGTGCGGATGATCGCCGCGCCGCGCTTGCGTCATCGGCCCGTGGGCCCGCTGTCTAGTCTGGCGGGATGACGATCGACGCCCCCGCTCTGCTCGAGGGCCCCCGCGGTCGCAGGCTGTGCCTGGAGGTCGCGCTCGCGGCCGACGCGAGCGGTGCGCTGTTCGCGAGCTGCGTCGATGCCGAGCGCGCGTTCCATCCCATCGACGGCAGCGTCGCCACCCTCTGGCTCGGCGACAGCCCGGATCAGCCGCTGCCTGATCCGGTTTCTCCTCCTGAGGTGGCAGACGGCCTCCGGATGATCGACGCGGGCGCGCTCGCCGCGGCAGTGAGGTCGAACGAGGCCCTGCTGAGGTGCCTCACGTCCACGGTCGATGCGGCGAGGTACTGGCAGGCGCCCGAGAGTCGCGATCAGCTCGCATCCGTCGATGTGGTCGCCCGCGCGCTCGTGCCCGTCGCCGAGGCGCTTGCCGATGCGGGAGTGCTTGTGCGCTGGAGCCAGCCGATCGCGGGCGAGCAGTGGCGGGTCGAGTTCGAGACGCGTGAGAGCGACGTCAGCTGGCCGGGCGATGTGCGGCGTGCGCTCGCTGTCTGGCGTTCGCAGACTCTCCGGCGAGAGGTTCTGCACGCCGGCGTGCACGTCGAGCCGGGTGTGCACATCACGGGAGCGTGGTGGTCGCGTCCCGTCGAGCTGCCGTCGACTGCAGGCGCGGTCGCGGACGTCCCCGCCGGTCTCGGTCTCGTCGAAGACGGTGCGGGATGGCAGCTCGCGCTCGTCACGCCCGCGCGCGGCTCCGGCCGCGTGCTCGAGCTCGACGCCACCGTGTGGGCGGATCTCTGCCGTCGGCATCCGCTCGAGGTCACGGCGACGAGCGGGGCGGACTGGGCGCGCGCGACCGGGCGCGCAGGTCGCTGGGTGGTGCCGGACTGGTCGGCGGTGGCCGCGGAGTGGGATGCCGTGCATCTGACGATCGCGCAGTACCTGGCGCTCGCAGGCCGCATCCTCGACGTGAGCGACGGTGTCGCGTCGCTCGTCGCCGGATGGAGCCCGGACTGCACAGTGTGGCTCACGGATGCGGTGCGCCTGTGGGGCGAGCCGCAGCCGTGGGCGCTCGAGCAGCTCGACTCCGGACTGGTTCGATGGCGTCCTGAGGAGCAGCCCGCGAACTAGGCACGGCGCGCTGGCGTTCCCTGCACAGGCGCGTGTGGAGCGACGTCTCCCGAGCCTCATCGCCGAGCGGTCTCCGCCCTGCACCGCCTCGCCATCCTCGATCCATGGCGGCGAAAGACGACCTCGGACGACACGGCGAGCACCTCGCGGAGCAGCATCTGCTCGCGCGCGGCTACCGGCTCGTGGAGCGCAACTGGCGGTGCAGGCACGGCGAGATCGACCTCGTCATGCGGGATGGCGACACCCTCGTCTTCGTCGAGGTGAAGACGCGCAGCTCCACCGCGTTCGGGCACCCGTTCGAGGCGATCACGCACACCAAGCTCGCCCGCCTGCGTCAGCTCGCGGGAGTGTGGTGCGACGCGCACCCGGACGAGCGCGGTCGCCGCATCCGCATCGATGCCGTCTCGGTGCTCGCGCCCCGGCACGGCGAGAGCCGCATCGAGCACCTGGCAGGGGTGTTCTGATGGGCGTCGGTCGCGCACACGCGATCGCGCTGCTGGGGCTCGACGGCGCCCCCGTCGAGATCGAGGCGGACTCCGCGAGCGGGCTTCCTGCCTTCGTTCTCGTGGGGCTTCCGGATGCGGCGCTCGGCGAAGCGAAGGCGCGTGTGCGGTCCGCGATCGGCAACAGCGGGTTCGACTTCCCCGCAGGGCGCGTGACGGTCAATCTCTCACCCGCCTCCCTGCCGAAGACGGGCGCCGCCTTCGATCTCGCGATCGCGCTCGCCCTGCTCGCTGCCGAGCAGATCGTGGAGCCGGAGTCGGTGGCGCGGGTGATGCACCTCGGTGAGCTGGGCCTCGATGGGCGGCTGCGGCCCGTGCGGGGCATCCTCCCGATGGTGCTCGCCGCGGAGCGCGCCGGCTACGAGACCGTGCTCGTTCCGGCGGGCAACGCCGAGGAGGCCTCGCTCGTCTCCGGGGTGCGCGTCGTGGGCGTCGCGAGCCTGCGGGACGCGGCGATCTGGCATGAGGCCGACGTCGAGCCGATCGATGTCGAGCCGCTGCCCGCCGCCGCCGTGCCCCCGCGGGATGACGAGCCCGGCGACCTCGCCGACATCATCGGCAATCGCGACGCAGTGGAGGCCGCGCAGATCGCCGCGGCGGGCGGCCACCACATGCTCCTGCTC
>JAEYUT010000363.1 GCA_023432305.1 Actinomycetes bacterium | reverse complement strand
CACCTGGGCAGGGCACGCCCGCTGGTTGGGGCAGCGCAGATCGATGTCGCCCTCCTTCGCGGGCGCGAGCTCGGCACCGCACTCGGGGCACTCCTTCGGCATCACGAACTCGCGCTCGGATCCGTCGCGCAGTTCCACGACGGGCCCCAGCACCTCGGGGATCACGTCGCCGGCCTTGCGCAGCACCACGGTGTCGCCGATGAGCACGCCCTTCGCCTTCACGACCTCCTGGTTGTGGAGGGTGGCCTGGCGCACCGTCGATCCCGAGACGTGCGCGGGCGCCATCACCGCATACGGGGTGGCGCGGCCCGTGCGGCCCACCGAGACCACGATGTCGAGCAGCTTCGTGTTGACCTGCTCGGGCGGGTACTTGTAGGCGATCGCCCACCGGGGGGCGCGGCTCGTGGCGCCCAGCTCAGCATGAAGCGCGAGCTCATCGACCTTCACCACGATGCCGTCGATCTCATGCTCGACATCGTGCCGGTGCTCGCCGTAGTGCTCCACGAACTCCAGCACGCCGTCGACGTCGTCCTTGACGCGCACATACGGCGACGTGGGAAGCCCCCACGAGGCGAGCAGCTCGTACACCTCGCTCTGCGCCGCCACGGGCGGGTCAGGCCACGCTCCGATGCCGTGCACGTAGAGCCGCAGCGATCCGATGCGCGCGAGAACCGCCTCGAGCTCCGGGCCGTCCTTCTTGTCGAGCTGCTGGCGCAGCCCGCCGGATGCGGCATTGCGGGGGTTGGCGAACGCCGGGAAGCGCCGTGCGGCCGAGGCGCGCGCCTTCTCGTCGTCGCGGCCCTTCGCGACCGCCTCCTGGTAGACGCGCTCGCGCAGCTGCGCCTGCAGGGCGTTGAGCTCCTCGAAGGCCTTCACGGGGATGAACACCTCGCCGCGCACCTCGACGAGCTCCGGATGCCCGGATCCGGAGAGCCGTTCGGGGATGTCGGCGAGCCGCAGGGCGTTCTCGGTCACGATCTCGCCCACGCGTCCGTCGCCGCGGGTGGCCGCGCTCGTGAGCACGCCCCGCTCGTAGCGCAGACTGATCGCAAGGCCGTCGATCTTCAGCTCGGTGAGCCAGCGCACCGGCCGGCCCGCCGCGGCCGCGGTCTTCACGCACCAGTCGCGCAGCTCCTCCGCCGAGAACACGTTGTCGAGGCTCAGCATCCGCTCGGCGTGCTCGATCGTGGCGAGCCCCGCCGCGTCGGTGCCTCCGCCGACCGTCTGGGTGGGCGAATCCTGGCTCTGCAGCTCGGGGAAGAGCCGCTCGAGCTCCTCCAGTCGGTGGATGAGCGCGTCGTACTCGGCGTCGTCGATGATCGACGCGTCGCGCTCGTAGTAGGCCTCGCGCGCTTCGAGGATGCGCGCAGTCAGCTGCTCGGCTTCGGCGTGCGCGCGCTGCAGGCTGCTGCTCGTCGTGTCGGGAACGGGGTCGATCTCATCCGCGGGGGCCACGGTGTCAGCCTACGGCCGACCTCCGACCTCGCGGCAGGGCTTGCGCCCCCTCGCGCGGTGCTGCGGCGCACGGAATCAGGACGCGGAGACGGGCACCGCAGAGACCGTGCGGTCGATCGTGCACTGCCCCATGACGCGCGTGCCCACATAGACGACAGCCGTCTGGCCGGGCGCGACGCCCTCCAGCGGCGCATCGATGCGCACCACCAGCTCGCCGCCCGCGACCTGCGCGAACGCAGGCACCGGTTCGCCGTGCGCCCGCACCTGCACGTCGCACGCGAACCCCACCTCGGCATCCGCGGGGGCCGCGCCAGCCCACGTGAAGCGAGAACCCGCGAGTTCGGAGATCGCGAGCGCCTCCTTCGGCCCCACGATCACCTCGTTCGTCTTGGGGCGCACCTCGAGCACGAAGCGCGGGCGGCCATCCGGTGCCGGGTAGCCGATGTTGAGGCCCTTGCGCTGCCCCACGGTGAACGCGGCAGCCCCCGGGTGCGTTCCGAGCACATTGCCGTCGCGGTCCAGGATGTCGCCCTGCTCGGCGCCCACCTTCTCGGCCAGCCAGCCGCGGGTGTCGCCATCCGGGATGAAGCAGATGTCGTGGCTGTCGGGCTTGTTCGCCACGGTGAGGCCGCGCGCCTCCGCCTCCGCGCGCACCTCCGACTTCGAGGGGGTCGCGCCGAGCGGGAACCACGCGTGCGCGAGCTGCTCGCCCGTGAGCACACCCAGCACATACGACTGGTCCTTCGCCCATGCTGCGGCACGGTGCAGCTCGGGGCCGTCCGGTCCCTCGCGCACCTCTGCGTAGTGCCCCGTCACGACGGCGTCGAAGCCGAGCGCGAGGGCCTTGTCGAGCAGGGCCGCGAACTTGATGCGCTCGTTGCAGCGCATGCAGGGGTTGGGGGTGCGCCCGGCGGCGTACTCGCTGATGAAGTCGTCGATCACGTCGGCGCGGAAGCGCTCCGAGAAATCCCACACGTAGAACGGGATGCCGAGCTTCGCGGCCGCGCGACGCGCGTCCATCGAGTCCTCGATCGTGCAGCATCCGCGCGACCCGGTGCGCAGGGTTCCGGGCATGCGCGAGAGCGCGAGGTGCACGCCCACGACCTCGTGGCCCGCCTCGACGGCGCGCGCGGCTGCCACGGCGCTGTCGACGCCGCCGCTCATCGCCGCGAGAACCTTCACCGCACCAGGGTACGCGCCCGGGCCTGGAC
>JAEYUT010000238.1 GCA_023432305.1 Actinomycetes bacterium | reverse complement strand
GCGGCACAGCGCCCTTCCCCAGGCGGCGCTGACGCAGCTCGTACGCGGTCGCCGAACTGCGCTTGGGCACCGGCGGCCCCGTGATGACGGGCGCGGACGCCGCCTCTTCCTCGAGGAGCGCGTCGCGGATGATCCGGCGAGGGTCGTACTTGCGCGGGTCCATCTTCGACCAGTCGACCTCGTCGAACTCCGGCCCGAGCTCCTCGCGCATGCGGTCCTTGGCGCCGTTCGCCATCTGCCGCAGCGACTTCACAAGCCGCGCCAGCTGCGCGGCATAGCCGGGGAGACGATCGGGACCGACGAGGAAGACGGCGATCACCAGGATGATGAGCACCTTGTCGAAGGTCAAACCGAAGGACACCCGCCCAGGATATCGGGCTCAGCAGGGATGCGGCCGTACGCTGGGGGCGGAGGCATCGCGTGACCGATAAGGAATTGAGCTGGAAGTACGCCGAGGAGTTCCCGGTGGAGCCTCCGGCGACCCAGCTGGCCCGCCAGCACTCGCTCGAGCTGGGCATCGAACCAGTCTCCCCTGCGGTCGGCGCACAGCTCGCGGTGCTCGCCGCAGCGAGCGGCGCACGCAGCATCCTCGAGATCGGCACGGGTGCCGGGGTCAGTGGGCTCTGGCTCATGCAGGGCGCCCCGCAGGCCACGCTCACCTCGATCGACGTCGAGATCGACCACCAGAATCGCGCGCGCCAGGCCTACCTCGATGCGGGCATCGCCGCATCCCGCACCCGGCTCATCGCGGGTCGCGCGGTGGATGTGCTCCCGCGCATGAACGACTCCGCGTACGACCTCGTTCTCGTGGATGCCGACCCAGGCTCCGTCCTCGACTACGTCGAGCACGCCCTGCGGATCGTACGGCCCGGCGGCATCGTGGCAGTCGCCCATGCGCTGTGGCGCGGACGCGTCGCCGACCCCGCCCAGCGTGACGACACGGTCGCCGATTTCCGCGCCCTCCTCGCCACGATCGCCGAATCGTCGGCCGTCGTCGCAGCGCTCAGCACGCTCGGCGACGGACTGCTGCAGATCGTCAAGACCGCCGACTGAGGCCCTCAGCCAGACGAGTGAAGGCCGGACCCCCGAGGGGATCCGGCCTTCACTGTGAGCAGGTCGCGCCGATCTAGACGGCGATCACTCCCGCGAGGGCGTCGTGGAGCTCCTTGGCCTCATCGTCATTGACTGACACAACGAGACGACCGCCGCCCTCCAGGGGAACGCGCACGATGATGAGGCGACCCTCCTTCACAGCCTCCATCGGTCCGTCACCGGTCCTCGGCTTCATGGCTGCCATGAGTTGTCCCCTTTCAGTGGATGCGTACTCCATTATCCCGTATCCGTGGGACAGTCACGAAATCAGGGCGGGCTCCAGTCCCCAGGGCTGCGCCACCAGCACCAGTCGATCCACACGATCTGCAGGCCGATCCCGGCGGCGACGAGCAGGATCCTGAGCACGCGGGAACGCGGCACGGCGAAGGCGCCGAGCGCGGGAGCGAGAGGCAGGAGCAGCCGCCAGGTGCTCGACTGCGGGAAGAAGACCGCCAGCAGGTAGAGCGCGAATCCGACGAGCCAGAGGCGCAGCTCGATCGCGAGCCGGCGAGTGATCGGCAGCATCAGGAATGCGGCGAACGCCGCGATCGTGAGCACGAATGCGACCACGCTGAGCGGCCAGGATGCGCTCGCGGGCACCCCCGCGAACCGCAGCCAGAACTCGAGCCCCTGCAGCCAGCCCTGGAAGGGCACGAGCTGGCCATATCCCACGTATCCCGCGCGCCAGGAGAGCTCGGTGTCGGTGTAGGCGGTCATCGATCCCGTCCCCGCCCATGCGACGCCCGGCCACGCGAACCCGGCGGCGAAGCTCGTGAGGCCCGCCACCACGATCGCGACGAACTCGCGCGGCGGCAGCGGATGCGCTCGCGGATCGCGCACCCGCCGCACGATCCGCATCACGAAGTAGAGCAGCAGGAACGCCGCGAACGCCAGCCCCGTGGGGCGCGTGAACGACGCGACGATCACCACGGGGATGAGCAGCCAGAAACGCCGCCGCATCACGAGAAGCAGCGCGAGGAAGAGCAGGGCGAGGCCGAGCGATTCGGCGTACGCCACCTGGAACAGCGGCGACACGGGCGCCACGCACAGCAGCGTCACCGCCATGAGGGCCTGGGTGCGATCCAACCCGCTCTCGCGCATCAGCAGGTGGAACAGCAGCATGGCGGCGGCACCCGCGACCAGTGAGATCAGCACCCCCGCGGCGGGGAACGGAACACCGATCACCGCGAACGCCGCCGTCAGGAACGGGAACACCGGCATGAACGCCCAGGCATTCGGCGCCACGTGCCCATCGGACGTCAACGGCAGCTCGGAGGGATAGCCCTGCTGGGCGATCAGCCAGTACCACTGGCCATCCCAGTTCGCCGCGAACGTGAGATAGTCGGGCGCCGGCGCGCCATACGCTTCCCCCTGGAGCCCGGCGAACCGCATCAGCAGGGTGGTCGTCAGGATGCGGCTCGCCGCATAGACGACGAGAACCTGCGCCCACCACGGGGCCAGGCGCCAGCGGTCGCGTGCGCCGCGCGTCAGCTCGCGGAGGTCAGCCATCGACGCAGGCCGGCCTCGACGCGCCCGATCTGGGCCAGCGGCACGCGCTCGTCATCCGCGTGCGCGAGCGACGGATCCCCGGGACCATAGTTGACGGCCGGGATGCCGAGCGCGCTGAACCGCGCCACATCCGTCCACCCGTATTTCGGGCGCGCCTCTCCCCCGACCGCATCCACGAACTGCTGCGCGAGAGGGGCATCCAGCCCCGGACGCGCACCCTCAGCGAGATCGGCGACCGTGATCTCGGCGCCGGTTCCCGCGAACAGCTCCTCGAGATGCGCGAGCGCCTCCGCGCCGCTCCGGCTGGGAGCGAAGCGGTAGTTCACGTGCACCGTGCACTCGTCGGGGATCACGTTGCCCGCGACGCCACCCGAGATCCGCACCGCAGACAGGCTCTCCCGGTAGGCGAGACCGTCGACCTCGACCGTCTGCGGTTCATACGCGGCCAGACGCTCCAGGATCCGGGCCGCAGCGTGGATCGCGTTGTCGCCCATCCACGCTCGGGCGGAGTGGGCGCGCGTGCCGCGCGTCGTCACATCGACGCGGATGGTGCCGTTGCAGCCGCCCTCGATCTCCCCGTTCGACGGTTCCCCCAGGATGGCGAAATCCGCAGCGAGCAGCTCCGGCCGCTCACGTGCGATCCGCCCAAGACCATTGAGCGCGGAATCGACCTCCTCGTTGTCGTACCAGACCCAGGTGACGTCGACGGCGGGCTCCGTGAGCTCCACCGCAAGGGCGAGCATGACCGCGCAGCCGCCCTTCATGTCGACCGTGCCCCGGCCCCACAGCACAGGCTCGCCGTCCACCTCGCGCAGCTCCGCCGGCAGGTTCGCGTTGATCGGCACGGTGTCGATGTGGCCGGCGATCACGGCACGCTGCGGACGTCCGAGCATCGTCCTCGCCACGACGGCGTCTCCGTCGCGCGTCACCTCCAGGTGCGGAACAGCCCGCACGACGGCCTCGATGGCGTCCGCGAGATCGCGCTCACCCCCCGAAACGGAGGCGATGTCGACGAGCTGTCGGGTGAGGTCTGCGGTGGATGCGGAGAGGTCGAGGGGGCGCACGGCTCCACATTACCCAGCGGATACCCTGGAGATATGACGACCGCATGGGGCTATGGACTCGCAACGATCGCCAGCGACGGGACGGTGCTCGACACCTGGTACCCGACGCCCGCACAGGGAAGCGCGCCTGCGGGCGTCGAGCCGCCGCAGGCGGTGCTCGACGGCGTGGTCGACGACGCCATCCGCGACGTGCGCACCGAAGCTGTCCTGGTGGAGATCGAGACGGATGCCGCGCCCGCGTCCACATCCGACGCGTACCTGCGCCTGCACCTGCTGTCGCACCTGCTCGTGAAGCCCAACGAGATCAA
>JAEYUT010000138.1 GCA_023432305.1 Actinomycetes bacterium | reverse complement strand
GGGCGTACCCGTCGGGGTCGTCGTCCCCACGATGATCCTCATCGGCGCCGGGATGGGGCTCGCGGTCGGCATCCTGGTGCACTACTTCGATGTGCAGCCGTTCATCGCCTCACTGGCTGCGATGTTCGCCGCCCGCGGCCTCGCGTTCATGGTGAGTCTCGCCTCGATCAAGGTCGAGGACCCCGCGATCCTCTGGCTGCAGTCGACGCGCTTGCAAGCGGCGCCCGGCAGCTGGTACATCACCCCCACCGGCATCATCGCGCTGCTGGTGGTCGCTGCGGGCGCGCTCGTGCTCGCCTACACGCGCTTCGGCCGCACGATCTACGCGATCGGCGGCAACGAGCAGTCGGCGCGGCTCATGGGTCTTCCGGTGGCGCGCACGAAGGTCCTCGCCTACGTCGTGAGCGGCATCTGCGCGGGTCTCGCGGGCGTCATCTTCACCGCGTACACGGGCGCCTCGTACCCCCTGAACGGCATCGGCACCGAGCTCGACACGATCGCCGCGGTCGTCATCGGCGGCACGCTCCTCACGGGCGGTTCGGGGTACGTCGTCGGATCGATGATCGGCGTGTTCGTGTACGGGACGATCAAGTCCGTCATCTCGTTCCTCGGAGCGGAGCAGTCGTGGACGCGCATCTCGATCGGGGCACTGCTGCTGCTCTTCGTCGTCGTGCAGCGACTCATCGTCGCCCGGTCGAACCGGCGGTAGGTCTCATCGTCGCGCCGCGGCGCGCGGAGGCGTCCGACCACGGCAGGATAGTCACCATGGTCGACGAGACCCAACCCGTCCTCGAGGTCGTGGGCGCCACGGTGCGCTTCCCGGCCGAGCTCGCGCTGGACGCCGTCGACTTCCGGATGTTCCCCGGCGAGGTGCACTCGCTCATGGGGGAGAACGGCGCCGGCAAGTCGACGCTCATCAAGGCCATCACGGGAGCGCTCCCGCTCGACGAGGGCGTCGTCCGGCTGGACGGCGCGCCGTTGCGGGTGCGACGCCCGCACGATGCGCAGGCTGCCGGGATCTCGACCGTCTATCAGGAGATCGACCTGCTGCCGAACCTGTCGGTGGCGGAGAACATCTTCCTGGGGAGGGAGCCGCGGCGACTCGGCGTGATCGGCTGGGCCCAGATGCGCGCCGACGCCCGCGCGGTGCTCGCCGATCTCGGCGTCGAGATCGACCCGGCGTCGCTTCTCGGCACCCACTCGCTCGCGGTGCAGCAGCTCGTCGCGATCGCGCGGGCGATCTCGACCGATGTGCGCGTGCTCATCCTCGACGAGCCCACCTCGAGCCTCGACCTCGATGAGGTGTCGGAGCTGTTCCGGGTCATCCGCGAGCTCACCGCCCGCGGCGTCGCGATCCTGTTCGTCTCCCACTTCCTCGACCAGGTGTACGAGATCTGCGACCGCGTCACGGTGCTGCGCGGCGGGCGGCTCGTCGGCGAGTACATGACGCGCGAGCTGCTGCGCATCGATCTCGTGCAGAAGATGCTGGGGCGCGCGGCCGCCGACTACGCCGTGCGGGCGCGCACCGAGACGCCGCGGTCGGTGCGCGCTGCGGACGCCCCCGTGTATGTATCTGCGCGGGGCGTCACCGTGCCCGGTGTCGCGGACGCCGACGTCGACCTCGTCGAGGGCGAGGTGCTGGGCGTCGCGGGTCTCCTCGGCTCGGGCCGCACGGAGCTCGCGCGCGCGATCACGGGCGTGGATGCGCTCACCTCGGGCATCATCCGGGTCGCAGGACGCGACGCGCACCCGCGCAGCGCACGCCAGGCGATCACGCTCGGGGTCGTGTACTCCTCCGAGAATCGGCGCACCGACGGCATCATCAGCGAGCTGAGCGTGCGCGAGAACATCACGCTCGCCCTGCAGGCTCAGCGCGGCATGTGGCGGCAGATCCCGGCGGCGCGGGAGCGCGAGCTCGCGGCGAGCTGGATCGACGCGCTCGACATCCGTCCCGCCGACCCGGAGCGCCCCGCGGGCACGCTCTCGGGCGGCAACCAGCAGAAGGTGCTGCTCGCGCGTCTGCTCGCCCTCGCTCCGCGCGCGCTCGTACTGGATGAGCCCACTCGCGGCATCGATGTGGGCGCGAAGGTCGAGATCCAGAACCTCGTGACCGAGCTCGCCGACAACGGCCTCTCGGTGATGTTCGTCTCGGCGGAGCTCGAGGAGGTGCTGCGGGTCTCGGATCGGGTGCTCGTGCTGCGCGGCGGCGAGGTCGTGTCGCAGCATGACGCCGGGGAGCTCACCGTCGACTCGCTTCTGGCTCTGGTCGCCCGACCTGATGACGAGGGGACCGCGTGAGCTCGGACGAGCGGACGGCGCCCCGCGCCGCCAACATCTTCGATGTCGCCCGCCTGGCGGGCGTGTCGCATCAGACCGTCTCGCGTGTGCTGAATGACCTGCCGAACGTGCGCCCCGCGACGCGCGCGCGTGTCGAGCAGGCGATCGCGCAGCTGCGCTACAGCCCCTCCCCGGCGGCGCGCGCGCTCGTCACGCGCCGCACGCGCACGATCGGTCTCATCTCCCCCGGCGTCTCCGACTATGGGCCGGCGTCCACGGCGATGCACTTCAACATCGCGGCGCGTGCGGCCCGCTACAGCGTGGAGGCGGTGAGCTCGCTCGACGAGGAGCCCGCCGCGATCCGCTCGGTCGTGGAGGCGCTTCTGCGTCAGCGGGTCGATGCGATCGTGCTCATCGTGGCCGACGTCGCGGTGCTGGATGTGGTGCGCGCGCTCGAGCTCTCGATCCCGCTGGTCGCCGTGGCGGCGTCGCCGCGTCCGAGTCCGCTGACGGTGTCGATCGACCAGTATCGGGGCGCCCGCGCCGCGGTGCGCCACCTCGCCGAGCTGGGGCACACGCGCATCCTGCACACGGCGGGCCCGTCGCGGAACCCGGATGCGGTGGAGCGCGAGCGCGGCTGGCGCGACGAGCTGAGCGCCCGGCGTCTCGAGATCATCGAGCCGTCACGCGGCGACTGGTCGGCGGCGAGCGGGTTCGATGTGGGAGCGCACCTCGACATCCGTCCAGGCGATGCCCTGTTCTCCGCGAACGACCACATGGCGATCGGCCTGCTGTCGGCGTTCCGGGAGCGCGGCATCGCGGTGCCCGCGGATGTGAGCGTCGTGGGCTTCGACGACGTGCCCGAAGCGGGCTACCTGTATCCGCCGCTCACGACGGTGCGACAGGATTTCGCCGCGCTCGGGGGGCTCATCATGCAGAAGGTGCTGCTGGCCGTCGAGGATCCCGACACGATCACCGAGGACACGCCTCTTCCCACCAAGCTCGTGCTTCGTGCGTCGACGCGCAGCCTCTGAGCCCGCGCGGTCAGAGCGCGAGACGCCCCGCCACGAGCATCACGGTGAGCGTCGCGACGAACACGATCGCGACCAGATCCAGGGCGAGAAGCGTATTGCGCAGTCGCCCGCGGGGTGTCGAATGCCGCACGATCACCATGCCCCCGTAGAGGGTCGCGATCACGACGAGCGCCGTGCCCGGGATGCCGGTGGGCCCCAGGTTCTGCAGCGCCATCGGGGCGATCACGAGGAACGAGATCACCGTCGCGGCGCCGCCGGCGATGAGCCAGCGGGTGCCTGCGGGGATGGAGATGGAACGCGCCCGCGTGGAAGCGGAGTACGTCACGTCGGGCATGACTCCAGGATGAGTCACGCCGCTGGGAGCGAGCCGCATGCCTGCTGTGTCAGGGGACGGCGAGAACGGCCACCCCGAGAGCGAGCAGCAGGATCACCAGCCACGACAGGCTGGCGGCGACGACCGCGCGGGCGCCGGTTCGCGCGAGGCGCTCGAGCCGGAGGTTCGCGCCGATGGCGGCGAGCGCCGTCGCGAGCAGCACGGTTCGCACGATGTCCGCTGCGTCGAGGACCGCCTCCGGGAGCGGGATGACGGATCGCACCACCACGAGCACCGCGAACCCCACGATGAACAGCGGCACGACGGGAGGCAGCTCCGTGAGCGCGTCACCCGCGCGACGCGCGCGACGGCGCTCCGCGAGAGAGGCGACCGCGACCATCGGCGCGAGCATGAGCACGCGCGTGAGCTTCACGACGACCGCCGCCGCGAGTGCGGCCGTGCCGGCGGTCTGCGCCGTCGCCACCACCTGACCCACATCGTGCACGCTCGCGCCCGCCCACGCACCGAACACCTCAGGCGGCAGCGGTGCTCCGAGCGCCGCGGAGGCGGCGGCCGCCGCGGGGAGCACGACGATCGCGGCGGTGCCGAAGAGGGTCACGAGCGCCACGGGCGTCGCGCTGTCGTCCGACTCCCCCGCCCGGCGCCGCGCCGCCGCCATCGCCCCGACAGCAGACACCCCGCAGATCGAGAACCCCGCCGCAAGCAGCATGGGCTCATCCCCCGGCAGACGCAGAGCGCGGCCGATCCCGTAGGTCACCGCGAACGCGACCACGACGAGGACGACGATCGCGGCGACGCCGACGACACCGAGCGCCGCGACATCCGCGAGCACAAGATCCAGGCCCAGCAGCACGATCCCCGCGCGCAGGAGCGTGCGCGCGGAGTACACGGTGCCCGCGCGCAGAACCCCGTCGAGCAGGCGCCGCGCAGCCGGGATGCAGCCGAATGCGACCCCGAGCACGAACGCGATCGAGAGCCACGGCACGACGGGAAGCACGAGCGCGAGCGCCCACGCGAGGCCCGCGAGACCGAGCATCGCGACCACGCCCGGCAGCGCCGAGCTCAGGCGTGTCACCCCGCAGCCTCACGGCGCACACGCGTCACCCGCGAGACGAGCGCGACCAGCACGACCGCGACGAGCCCCGTCGCGGCGAGCGCGAGCCCGCCATAGCCGAGCACGGCGAGCACGAGCCCCGAGGCGGCACCGCCGATGGCACCCGCCGACGACATCAGGAGGTCGCTGCGGCCCTGCACCCGTGCGCGCACCGTGACGCTCACGGAATCCGAGACGAGAGCCGACCCGGCGACCGTCGATGCGCTCCAGCCGACGCCGATGAGGAACAGACCCACGACCACGCCGAGCTCCGACTCCGCGGCGACCGCGAGCAGCAGCAGCGCCGCGAGCAGCAGCGACTGGCCGATGGCGATCACCGCCTCGCGGCCCCAGCGATCGGCGAGCGCACCCCACACGGGCGACAGCGCGTACATGCCGAGAACGTGCAGGCTGATCGTGAAGCCGACGATGGCGAGTGTCGCGCCGTGATGCACCAGATGCACGGGCGTCATCGCCATCACGGCCACCATGGTCGCGTGGCTGAGCGCGAGGGCGATCATGCCCGTCGCGACGCCGTTGGCGTCGGTCCGCGTGACAGCCGGCGCCGCCGACGGCCGCTCGGCCCCGAGGCGCAGCGCGAGCTTCAGCGGGTCCGGGCGCAGCCCGACCAGGTAGACCGTGCCGGCGATCGCCTGGGCGGTCACGGTGAAGAGGAAGGGACCCGAGAGGGGCGGAAGCCCGAGCGCTCGGCCCAGCGCATCCGCCGGTTCGATGAGGTTCGGCCCGAGCACGGCCCCGATGGTCGTCGGCCACACGATGAGCGCGAGGTCGCGACCGCGGCGCTCGGGAACCGAGAGGTCTGTTGCCGCGAAGCGGGCCTGCAGGTTGACGGCGGTGCCCACCCCGATGAGGATCATGCCCGCCAGCAGAAGCGGCGTGCTCACGAGCACGGCGGCCAGAAGCCCGATGATCGCCCCTGAGCCCGCCACGAAGGCGCCCGTCGCGAGCGACGGCGCACGGCCCCGTCGTGTGGCGAGGCTCGCGAGCGGCACAGCGGCCGCAGCCGCGCCGATCGTCGTCATCGTCGCGGCCATCCCCGAGAGCGTCTCCGAACCCGACACCTCGGTGATCAGCAGAGCCCCCGCCGACAGGGTCGCACCCACTCCGATT
>JAEYUT010000122.1 GCA_023432305.1 Actinomycetes bacterium | reverse complement strand
GTGGTACACGGAACCACCGGCGACCCAGTGCACGTTGTCCTCGCCGAGCAGCTGGATGACGGTGGACTGGTCGGCCGTGTTCTTCTCGACCGACGGCGGGTTGTAGTCGATGCCGAGCGCGACCGCGGCGACCGCGAGCACGATGCCGATGGTGCCCGCGATGCCCTTCTGGCTCTTCGACATGTCCTTGTTGAGCAAGATGAGGATGATGAGCGGCAGGAACGCGAGCACCGCGAGGATCGCGCCGAGCTGGTTCTGAACGAAGAAGCGGAAGGTGTCCTTCTGCGACGCAGGGTCGAGGCGGTTCGCCTTCTTCCAGAGCATCGAGCCGATGATCGACAGGGCCGCGATCACGACGAGCACGACGATGAGCGTGATGAACGCCCACTGCGGGAACTCGAACGTGGCCGCCTCGTCCACGAGGAGGCCGGTCTCGGGGTCGCGAGCGAGCCCCGCTTCGCCGGATCCGCCGACGGCTTCGCGCTGGCGCAGCAGCCAGAAGATCGCTCCTGCCTCTGCGGCGATCGCGACGACCCAGAGGACGATCGCGGTGATGCGCAGGGTGGTGGCTTTCTTCTTCGCCTCTGCGGTCGGCTTCCAGGTGCCGGCGTCGGTGCCGGCCTCCTTGGTCGCCGGGGTGGTCTTCTGGGCCTGGGCCATCTGGTCCTCCACGGGTGGTTGCTGTTGGGGGAAGCGTAGCGAAGCGGAGGGGGTTCCTCGCATTCGGAGCCAGCGCTGGCGGCAAGGGCTTCCGCGCCATGCACGGCCGTGCTTGGATCGCCGCAGGAGGTCACCCCCATGAGCATCATCCGAACCCCCGATCCGGACGACGTGACCGGCGAAGCCGCCGCGCTCTACGCCGAAGACCTCGAGAGCATGGGCTACGTGCCCTCGCACACGCGCATCATGGCGAACAACCCCGCCGCTGTGCGCGCCTTCGAGTCGCTCGTGCGCGCATCGCGGCGCACTCTCGACACGCGTCGCTACGAACTGGTGACACTCGCCGCGGCGAGGGCCCTCCGCTCCCAGGCGTGCCTGCTCGCGCATGGGCTTCGGACCCTGTCGGTGGTCGACGAGGACGAGCTCACGCGCATCGCCGCCGACTACCGCAGCGCGGGGCTCTCGGACGCTGAGGTGCAGATGATGGCGTACGCCGAGCGGATCTCGACCGACTCCTCGTCGATGACGGAGGTGGACGCCGCGCGTCTGCGCGAAGTGGGGTTCACGGACGACGAGATCGTCGACATCACGATCGCCGCCGCCGCCCGCAACTTCTACTCGCGCGCCCTCCATGCGCTCGGCGTGGAGGTGGATGATCCTCCGGGGCTTCCTGAGCGGGTGCGGCGGGCGCTCCTGGAGGGCGCCGGTGTGGCGGACGCGTAGTCGCCCATTCCGTTGACGCGACAGCGACCACGTACATTGGCACCATGCTCCGACGACTCGCGGCCCGCATCTTCTGGACCTTCAGCCGCTGGACGCTGAAGACCGAACCCGCGCCCCCGCGCGCGAGCATCCTCATCGGCGCCCCGCACACCTCGAACTGGGACTTCGTGCTCATGCTCGGGATCGCGTGGAAGCTCGGGATCGACTTCCGCTGGCTCGGCAAGAAGAGCCTCTTCGCCGGGTGGCGCGGGCCGATCATGCGCGGTCTCGGCGGCATCCCCGTGGATCGCGCGGACCCCACGAGCGTCGTCGCCGATGTCGTCGCGCGCATCAAGGCAGGCGAGAACTTCTGTCTCGTCGTGACCCCGGACGGCACGCGCGGCGGCAACACCGGATGGAAGTCCGGCTTCTACCGGATCGCACGCGAGACGGGCATGCCGGTCGTCCTCGGATATGTCGACCGCACGACCATGACGACGGGACTCGGCGAGACGATCGAGCTCACGGGCGACGTGCGCGCCGACATGGACCGGGTGCGCGCGTTCTACGCCGACAAGTCGGGCTTCCACCCGCACAAGCGCGTCGAGCCGCGTCTGTCGAGCGAAGGCGCGAACGCCGAAGGCTGAGCGCGGAGGTGACCGCGCAGGCGGCGAACCTAGATTGTTCGCATGCGAACTGATCACAGCGCCCCTGACGACCTCGTGCCCGAGCGCGTGGAGACCCCCGTCGCCTCGGGAGGGGTTCTGAGCGGTCACCTTTGGTCACCCGGCGGGGCGCCGCGGGCGTCGCTCGTGGTGCATCCGGCGACTGCGACACCCGAGGGCTTCTACCACCCCTTCGCGCGATTCGCCGCGCAGCAGGGCGTCGCGACTCTCACCTACAACTACCGGGGCGTGGGATCCGACGCCCGCGTTCATCGCCACCTCCGGATGCGCGACTGGCTGCTGGAGGACGCCCCCACCGCCACAGCACTCGCCGCGCAGCGGTTCGCAGGAGTGCCCCAGGTCGCGGTCGGCCACAGCCTCGGAGGCCACGCGCTCCTTCTCGGCGCGGGAGGCGACCAGGTGACCCGGTTCGCGAGCGTCGCCAGCCACCTCGCCGCGATGAGCGCGATCCCCTCGCGCAGCGAGCGCCTGCGCGTCGCCGCGATCCTCGGCGTGATCGGGCCCGGCCTCGGACGGGCGCTCGGCTATGTGCCGGGCAGGCGCATGGGACTCGGCGAGGATGTGCCGGTTGCCGCACTGCGCGAGTGGAGCGGCTGGACGCGACTGCCCGCGTACTTCTACGACGACCCGAGCTTCGACGCCCGCACCCGCGCGGAGGCGACGACGGCGCGGATCCTCGCGGTCGGCGTCGACGACGACCCATGGTCGGTCCCCGCCGCGATCGACGCCCTCGTCGCTGCGGCTGCCGGACCCGTCGAGCGACGGCAGTACAGTCCCGCCGACCTCGGCCAGGAGCGCGTCGGCCACCACGGGCTCTTCCGTCGCGCTGCGGGCGCCCGATTCTGGCCCGAGCTGCTCGACTGGCTCACGCGAGCGGACTGACCACGATGGCCCTCGCGCCGTCTGCGGCTCGGGCGCGGCTTCCTGGCCGGACGCTCACCTCACGCCGGGATCGACGGCATTCCGAGAGGGATCTCGGTGCATCGGGTGCCCGTGTAGATCGTGGGCATGCAGCAGTTGCAGTGGTCGCACAGGGACCGCGTCGTCGCATCCGCGCGGATGCGCTCGATGAGGTCGGGCTCACGCAGCAGCGCCCGAGCCATCGCGACGAACTCGAACCCCTCCGCCATCGCGGTGTCCATGCCGTCGCGATCGGTGACACCGCCGAGCAGGATGATCGGCATCGAGAGCTCTGCACGGAACAGCTTCGCCGTCTCGAGGAAGTAGAGCGGAGTGTAAGGGTACCGGTGCAGGAAGGCGCCGCCGAACGCCCCGATGCCGAGACGCAGCAGAGGGTTGTGCTGGGCCCGCGCGAACTCGCGCACCGGCGCCCCGCCCTTGAACAGGTACATCGGGTTCACGAGGCTCGATCCGGCCGTGAGCTCGAGGGCGTCCAGGTGCCCGTCCTCCTCCATCCATGTCGCCGTCTGGAGGGACTCCTCGACCTGGATGCCGTTGCGCACGCCGTCTTCCATGTTGAGCTTCGCGATCACGGCGATCTCGCCGTCGACGGCCTCGCGCACCGCCTCCGCGACGCCGCGAGCGACCTTGGCGCGGTTCGCGAGCGAGCCGCCGAACTCGTCGCGGCGCCTGTTGATGCCGGGTGAGAGGAACGAACTGGCGAAGTAGTTGTGGCCCAGGTGGATCTCGACGCAGTCGAAGCCCACGTCGCGCGCCATCTTCGCCGCCTCCGCGTGCTGCCGGGTGATGCGGCGGATGTCATCGTGTGTGGCCGCGCGATCGAACCGCATCCCGAGGGGGTTGAAGCGACGCGACGGCGCGAGCGAGAACAGACCGGTGGAGCTCGCATCCGACACCGGGCCGGCGTGCCCGATCTGCGCGGAGACCTTCGCCCCGGTCGCATGCACGGCTTCCGTCAGCCGAGCGAGGCCCGGGAGCGCCTCCTCGCGCCAGTAGATCTGGTTGCGCTCGGTGCGGCCCTCCGGCGCGACCGAGAGATAGGCCACGGTCGTCATGCCCACGCCTCCCCGTGACGGAGCGAGGTGGAACTCGATGAGCTCATCCGAGACGAGGGCACCAGGTGCCACACCCTCCCAGGTCGCGGCTTTGATGATGCGGTTGCGCAGGGCCACGGGGCCGAGCTGCGCGGGTGCGAGCGGATCCGGTGCGGACGACTGAGCCATTCGAATCTCCTTCGACGCGAGCGTGCCAGTGAGCGCCAGGCTACGCCCGGTTCATCGGGGCGCGGTGAGGATGCCGGCGAGACGCGCGAGGTCGCCGCGCAGCCCCTTGCGGAATGCGAACCACAGCACGGGCTCGAGGACGCGCAGATGCGGCTTCACCCGCACGGTGAGCGCCGCCTCGACGCGGCTGCCCTCGGACGTCGGCGTGACGCGATAGCTGCCGCCACCGCGCCATGGTTCGCCGTCGAGCGTCCATGCGACGTAGGCGCCGGGCTCGAACTCCGAGATCACCCAGCACATCGTCACACCCTGCGAGCCCATCTCGGCGATCGTCTCGCCCTCGACACCCACTGCGGGCGCGTCGGCGTCGACGTAGCGGGACCCGACGACCGACTCCCGCCAGTGGATCTCGTTGCGCACATCCGCGAGGTAGGCGAAGACCTCGGATGCGCTCACGGGCACGTCGATGTGATGCGATGTGCGCACAGTCCCCCCAGAGCTGCTCTTCATGCGGGCGGTCGGCCCGGCGCGACACTATCAGCCGAACGCAGCGGCAGGTGACACATCACGAGCCCGCTGTCGAGCTGCCCAGGCCGCCCAAGTAGCCTGGAGCGGTGCCGCGCCCGCGGCTGCAGAGGGGGTCCCGTGAAGATCGCGCACCTGCGCCGGTTCGTCGCCGTCGCCGAGGAGCTGCACTTCCCGCGCGCCGCGCAATCGCTCGGCATCCCCCTCGCCTCCCTCTACACCGCGATCGAGAAGCTCGAAGCGGAAGCCGGGCAGCAGCTCATCACCCGCGGTCAGAACTCCCAGCTCACCCCCGCAGGACGCGCCCTTCTCACGGAGGCGCGGGCCATGATCGCGGCCGCCGGCCCCGAGCCGGAGAAGACCGCGGGCCCCGCAGGCGGGAAGGCGAAGGCGTCGAAGGGCGTCGGCCGCGCACCGCGCGTGAAAGGCCAGCCGAAGCCCTACAAGAAGCGCCAGGGACGCTGAACACCCCCCTACAGCTCGGTCACAACGCCCGCCTCCACCTGCCAGCGGCGATCCGTGCTCACCGCGGCGAGCATCCGACGGTCGTGAGTGACCAGCAGCAGCGTGCCCGTGTACGACTCGAGCGCCTGCTCGAGCTGCTCGATCGCAGGCAGATCGAGGTGGTTCGTGGGCTCGTCGAGAACGAGCAGGTTGACCCCCCGCGCCTGCAGAAGCGCAAGCGCCGCGCGCGTGCGCTCCCCCGGCGAGAGCTCATTCGACGGACGGTTCACGTGGTCCGCCCTCAGCCCGAACTTCGCGAGCAGTGTGCGCACCTCCCCCGAGCTGAACTCCGGCACGAGCGCCTCGAACGCCGCGGCCAGCGGCTCGACCCCCGCAAGCAGCGACCGGGCCTGATCGATCTCGCCGATCTGCACGCTCGCTCCGAGGCTCGCGCTGCCCTCATCCGGCTCCTGGTGGCCGAGGAGACCGCGCAGCAGCGTGGACTTGCCGGCGCCGTTGGGCCCGGTGATGCCGATGCGCTCCCCCGCGTTCACCTGCAGGGACACGGGGCCGAGTGCGAACGACCCCTGCCGGAAGACCGCCGAGGTGAGCGTCGACACGACGGTGCTGGAGCGCGGAGCCTGCCCGATCGCGAACTCCAGCACCCACTCCCTGCGAGGCTCCTCGACCTCCTCGAGGCGCGCGATCCGGCTCTCCATCTGGCGCACCTTCTGCGCCTGCTTCTCGCTCGACTCCGTGGAGGCCTTGCGACGGATCTTGTCGTTGTCGGGCGATTTGCGCATCGCATTGCGCACACCCTGGCTCGACCATTCGCGCTGGGTTCGGGCGCGCGCCACGAGGTCGGCCTTCTTGTCGGCGAACTCCTCATACGCCTCCCGCGCGTGGCGACGCAGCGTCGCGCGCTCCTCGAGATAGGCGTCATAGCCGCCCCCGTAGAGGCGGTGGGCATTCTGCGCGAGGTCGAGTTCGAGTACGCGCGTGACGCTGCGGGCCAGGAACTCGCGGTCGTGGCTCACGAGCACGACGCCGCCCCGCAGCCCTCGCACGAAAGTCTCGAGCCGTTCGAGGCCGTCGAGGTCGAGATCGTTGGTGGGCTCATCCAGCAGCACGATGTCGAAGCGCGACAGCAGCAGCGCCGCAAGACCCACACGCGCAGCCTGGCCACCTGAGAGAGCGGTCATGAGGGCGGCGCCCGGGTCATCCCCGAGGTCGAGACCCAGCTCCGCAAGCACGGCGGGGATGCGCTCCTCAAGATCCGCGGCGCCGCTCGCGAGCCAGCGGTCGAGGGCCGTCGAGTACGCATCCGCCGGATCGATTCCCGCAGGAGCGAGCGTCGGGTCGCCGAGCGCGAGCGCCGCCGCATCCATCTCCGCCGTCGCGGATGCGCAGCCGGTGCGCCGCGCGATGTACTGCACGACCGTCTCGCCGGGCACGCGCTCATGCTCCTGCGGGAGGAAGCCGACGAACGCATCGGCGGGCGCGAGCGACACCGTGCCCTGCTGAGGCTCGTCGACACCAGCCAGGATGCGCAGCAGGGTCGACTTGCCCGCGCCGTTCGCCCCCACCACCCCCACGACGTCGCCGGGAGCGACAGTGAGGTCGAGGCCGTCGAAGAGGGTGCGGTGGCCGTAGCCGCCCGCGAGATCGTGGGCGACGAGCGTTGCGGTCATCCGACGATTCTCTCAGTTGGGGCGCTCGAGTTCGGGCGGGTCGAGCGCGTCAACCACATCGAGCAGCACGCGGTGGTCGACGCCGTTGCCGTGCTCCAGCACGACCGGCATGCCCGAGCCGCGACGCTCGGCGATCACGGCGCCGCAGGTCACGCGTCGCTCTCCGCGGCGTTGTTCATGAACTCGAGGCGGATGCCGTCGGCGTCCTCCACGAACGAGGCGTAGTAGTCGCCCGAGAACCGCGGATACTCCTTCGGCTCCCGCACCGCAGTCCAGCCGGCGT
>JAEYUT010000356.1 GCA_023432305.1 Actinomycetes bacterium | reverse complement strand
CCTGATTCCGGGCTGGGGACGGGGGCGGCGAAGCGCCTCCAGTCGCAGCTCCCACCTCGCGAGTCGACCGGGCTCCTCGGCGAGCTGCGCCGGGCCGCCCTGCCACGCGGTGACGATGCGCACACCGTGGAGGGCGTTGACGGCCCACACCTCGAGCCCGTCGAGATCGTCGGGGGCCGCACGTTCGTCGGAGGTCGCGATGCCGAGGGCTGTTGCGAGCGCGAGGATGCTGCGCAGCGTCACGCTGTCCACGCGCTCGAGCTCCGCTGCGGGCGCGCACAGCGTGCTGCCGCGCCACCAGCAGAGCGCGGACGTGGAGCCTTCCACGATGTGGCCCTCGGGGCTGAGGATCACGGCCTCGTCGGCACCGTGGGCCTGCGCCTGGGTGCGCAGCCGCAGCATCGCGGAGAGATCGGGACCCTTCGTCGTGGGCTGCGTGCGCGGGTCGCGGCCGTCATAGGTCGCGAGGGTCAGAGAGCGGCGTCGTGCCGGCGCGTCCCGCACGCGCAGCAGCAGCTGCGGTGCGCCGCGCTGCTCGCGCAGCTCCACACGCGGGAACCAGTCGCCGTGCCGGGGGAGTGCTGCGATCGCCGCGTCCCAGAACGCCCGCGCGTCGAGTTCGGAGCCGACGCTGGAGGGGATGCCGCGGAGGAACCGCTCCCGATGCAGGTCGAGTGCGCGGACCGCGCCATCGGCGACGAGCCACGAGTCGGCGACGAGGATGCGGGCGGGGTGCACATCGCAGTCGTCGCGCGGAACCAGCTCCGACCCGGTCCACAGCGACGCCGTCGCAGGGGAAGGGTGCGGCGCGCTCATAGGATCAGGCTATGCGTCCTGGGCTCGTGCGACATCAGCTCTCCGGCGTATTCGAGGCTGCGGCGCTCTTCGACGCCCTGCATCCCGAGGGGGATGCGTTCTGGCTGGATTCGGGGGAGGCGGGTCGCGCGTTCCTCGGCACAGGGGAGCGGCTGGATCTGCCGCAGGGCGAGGTGCTGCCGCGGCTGCGCGCCGAACTCGCGGCGATGTGCGCGCCGGCGACGCTCGGTCGTGTGCCGCTCGGGCTGGTCGGATGGCTCGGCTACGAACTGCGGGAGGAGACGACGGGCGAGGCGGTGCGGGAGCGCGGTCCGCTTCCGGATGCCGCGTTCCTGCGCGTGGATCGGCTCGTCGAGGTGCACCCCGACGGCACCGCCGCGCTGCTTGCTCTCGGCGACGGGTGGACGGGGGAGCTCGCCGAATGGCGAGACCGGATGGAGGAGCTCGCGGCGGCGGCCGCGGGGAATCCTGCCGCGACGCACCGGGCAGGAAGCATCGCGGATGAGCCGGTGTGGCGCGACGACGCCGAGCGCTACCTCGCGAATGTGCGCGCATGCCAGGCCGCGATCCGCGAGGGCGAGGCGTACCAGCTGTGCCTCACGAGCGAGGTGCGGGTGGCGGGATCGTTCGACGCGCGTGCCGTGTTCGACGCGGTTCGGGCGACCGGGGCCACCCACCACGGCGGGCTCGTGCGCATCGGCGGCATCGCGCTCGTGTCGGCGTCGCCTGAGCGCTTCCTCGAGGTCGACGACGACGGCCTCGTGCAGACGAGTCCCATCAAGGGCACGCGCCCGCGGCATCCCGACCCCGCAGAGGATGCGCGGCTCGCGGGTGAGCTTCTCGCGAGTGAGAAGGAGCGCGCCGAGAACCTCATGATCGTCGACCTCATGCGCAACGACCTGTCGCGCGTGTGCGAGACGGGCTCCGTCGCGGTCACACGTCTGCACGTCGTCGAGCCGTACCCCCGAGTGCATCAGCTCGTCTCCACCATCCAGGGGCGGCTGCGGCCCGCGCACACCGCGGTCGACGCGCTCGCCGCGTGCTTCCCGGCCGGGTCGATGACGGGTGCGCCGAAGCTGCGCGCCATCCGGATCCTCGACGAGCTGGAACGGCGTCCGCGGGGCCCCTACGCGGGTGCATTCGGCTACCTCGCCGCCGACGGATCCGCGGATCTCGCGATGACGATCCGCACGATCGTGATCGACTCGGACGGCGCGACCGTGGGAGCAGGAGGCGGGATCACGGCGCTGTCGATCCCCGAGGAGGAGCTCGCCGAGGCGCGCCTCAAAGCGGCCGCGCTGCTGGATGCCCTCGCGGCCTCCGTCCAGCCGCAGCGCGAGTAATCTGGAGAGGTTGCCATCCGAAAGGGAGAGCCACCCGTGACACAGCACGAGCAGGGGCAGACCGCGCCCGGCGCCGACGAGTACGACTTCCGCCGCATCCAGGAGCACTGGCTCCCGGTGTGGGACGAGCTGCGACCGTTCGCGACCGACGACGCCTCCGACGAGCGCCCCCGCAAGTACGTGCTCGACATGTTCCCCTACCCCTCGGGCGACCTTCACATGGGTCACGCTGAGGCGTACGCGCTCGGCGACATCATCGCGCGCTACTGGCGCATCCGCGGCCACAACGTGCTGCACCCCATCGGCTGGGACTCCTTCGGCCTCCCCGCTGAGGGCGCCGCGATCAAGCGCGGCATCGACCCGCGCGTGTGGACCTACGACAACATCGCTCAGCAGCGCGCCTCGATGCGCCGCTACGCCACGAGCTTCGACTGGGATCGTGTGATCCACACGTCCGACCCCGAGTACTACAAGTGGAACCAGTGGCTGTTCCTGAAGCTGTACGAGAAGGGTCTCGCCTACCGCAAAGCCTCGTGGGTCAACTGGTGCCCCTACGACCAGACCGTGCTCGCCAACGAGCAGCTCGTCGACGGCCGGTGCGAGCGCTGCGACAACGAAGTCACCAAGAAGAAGCTCACCCAGTGGTACTTCAAGATCACCGACTACGCCGACCGGCTGCTCGATGACCTGAACCAGCTGGAAGGCTCCTGGCCGAGCAAAGTCATCGCGATGCAGCGCAACTGGAT
>JAEYUT010000375.1 GCA_023432305.1 Actinomycetes bacterium | reverse complement strand
GAACCGGGTGCCATGCTCGCGAGCCTCGGTGCCGCCGCGCTCACCGCGGCCCTCGCGGCTGTGCTCGTCGCGGTCGTTCGCGCCACCCTCGCGGCGCGGCCGCGGATCACCGCCGTCGGCGCGCGCTCGCGGCGCCACGCGGTGCGGCTCGGGCACCTGCCCGACTTCTCGCATCCGGATGCGCGCGGACACGTCCGCTCTCGCGCTCCCGGGCTGGCCTCCTCGGCCGCCTGACGCGCACCCCGCGCACCGACCTGCTCCGGGTTCGGGCGGCCAGATGATCCCCTCTGCCCGCATCCGAACCAGGAGCACCCATGAACCCCTTCGACCTCCCACCTCTCGCTGCGATCCTCTCGGTCGCCGCCGCCGGCCTCGAAGCCCTCGGCGCGCTCGTGACCCCCGCGCTCGCCATCGTGCTCGTCACGATCGCGGTGCGCGCTCTTCTCATCCCCGTGGGCGTCTCGGTGGCGAAGGCCGCGCAGAATCGCCGCCGCCTCGCCCCGCAGCTCGCGGAGCTGCAGCGTCGCCACGGGAAGGACCCCCAGAGGCTGCAGCGCGCCACGATGGAGCTGTACGCGGCCGAGAAGGTGTCGCCGCTGGCGGGCTGCCTGCCGATGCTCGCCCAGATGCCCGTCATCTCGCTCGTCTACGCCCTCTTCGTGCTGCCGACGATCGACGGCGAGCCGAACAGCCTGCTCACGGCCCCCGCATTCGGCACCGACCTGGGGCGGCACCTCGGGGACGTGCTGGGCGGTGCGGTGCCCGGCGACCTCACGTTCCTCGTGCTCGCGCTCGTGCTCGCGGTGGTCGCGTGGCTCAGCCGGCGCCTCACGCTGCGCGACGCGCCCGCGGCCTCCGCACAGCTGCCGGCCGCGCTCGACCCGCGGGGAGCTCTCAGCTGGGCGCCGTTCCTCACCCTCGCGGCGCTCGCGTTCGTGCCGCTCGCCGCGGGACTCTACCTCGCGGTCTCCGGGACATGGGCGTGGGCGGAGCGCAGCATCCTGCGGCGCATCCACTCGTAAGGCGCCGCGCCTGTGGAGAGCTCCCGCCAGGGTCCGAAGCCGCGCGGCAGGGTGGAGGGATGGTGCTGCGACTGGATCCGACACTTCCCGTGGTGTGGCGTGACCCCCGCACGCTGCAGGTGGGCGTCGACCCGCTCCTCACCGTCATCCCGGATGTGACCCCCGGCATCGAGCGGCTGTTCGCGATCCTGCAGGCGGGCGTCTCGGAGTCGGGCTTCGCGATGTTCGCGTCCACGTTCGGCGTGACGCCCCGGCAGGCTGAACGGCTGCGAGATGCCCTCTCCGCAGCCCTCGTGAGTGCGGATGAGCAGCAGGCGATGGGGCGCGCCCTCGTGCTCGGGGCAGGTGACCTCGCCGCTGAGCTCGCACGCGTGCTGCACGCCACGGGGGCGCTGACCTCGGATGCCGAGGCAGCGGATCTCGTGGTGATCGTCGCGAACCACATCGTCGCTCCCACGGAGCACAGGCGGTGGCTGCAGGGTGATGTGCCGCACCTGCCGATCGTGGTGGGTGAAGCGGCGATCACGATCGGGCCTCTCGTCGAGCCGGGCGCGACAGCGTGCCTGCACTGCGTGAGCCTGCATCAGCGTGATCGCGACCCGGCGTGGCCGGCGATCGCCACCCAGCTCGCGCACGCCGCACCCCCTGCGCACGATCCGCTGCGCTCGGCGGCCGCGGTCGCCGATGCCGCGCGGCGCATCCTCCGTCGCCTCCGCGGCGACGATGCCGGCCTCGACGCCGCGGTGCGGATCGGCGGCGACGGCGCGGAGCTCAGCTCCGAGCGCTTCGCGCCCCACCCGGAATGCCGCTGCGCAGCTCCGCCAGAAAGCGACTGGGCTCCCGCGGACGCGAGCGCAGCCCCTCCGAGGCCCAGTGCATCGCGAGTGTCCGCCGTGCTCGCGTGATGCCCACGTAGAGCAGGCGCCGCTCCTCGTCGATCGCGTCGAACCCCTTCGCGTGCGAGATCGGCAGCAGCCCCTCACTGAGCCCCACCAGGTGCACGTGGTCCCACTCGAGGCCCTTGGCACCGTGGAACGTCGAGAGCACGACCGACGACATCGTGGGCTCATGCTGCGTGCTCTGCCGCTCCCGCAGCTCGGCGACGAACTGCACGAGGGTCATCGTCTTCGGGGCGCCGTCGGCGAGTTCGACGAGCGCGTTGAGCGCCTCCCAGCGTTCGCGGACGGCGCCCTGTGTCTCGGGCGGATCGACCGTCCATCCGATGCTCATCGCCACATCCGCGACCGTCTCGTACATGCCCTTGCGCGATCCGGTGCGCGCAAGGCTCATGAGCTCCAGCACCGCGCGCTTGATGACGTCGAGGTCGAAGAAGCGCGTGCCGCCGAGCTGTCGGGCGCTGATGCCGCGGGCGGCGAGCGCCGACTCGAGAGCGGCGGATTGGGCGTTCACACGATAGAGCACCGCGATCGTCTCGGGGGCGATGCCGGAGGCGATCTGCTGCGCGATCGCGTCCGCGACGCCCGCCGCCTCCTCCGCATCGGTGCCCCAGCGTGTGACGACGGGCTCGGAACTGTCGCCGGGGGTCGCCGGCGTCAGCTCGAGAGCACCCGGGCGCCCGCGCATGAGGCGGTTGGCGGCGGCGAGCACGCCCGGCGACGAACGGTAGTTCGTCTCGAGGCGCACGACGGCGGCATCCGGGTAGCGCGAGCCGAAGCCGAGAAGGTAGTCGCTCGACGCGCCCGCGAACGAGTAGATGGTCTGCGAGGCGTCGCCGACGACGCACAGGTCGGTGCGGGGGCCCAGCCACAGCTGCAGGAGATCGTGCTGCAGCGGAGAGACGTCCTGGAACTCGTCGACGACGAAGAAGCGGTACTGCTCCCGCACCTGCTCGGCAACTCGCGGTTCGGCGTCGATCATGCCCGCGGTGATGAGCAGCACGTCCTCGAAGTCGATCTGGCGTCGCTCATCCTTGAGGTCCTCGTAGCGCTGCTGCAGTTCGAGCACCGCTTCCACCGAGAGTCCGGTGGGCATGACGCGATTCGCGCGAGCCTGGCGCTCGTACTCGGCGAGCGACATGCGGCGCACCTTCCGCCACTCGATCTCCGCTGCGAGATCGCGCAGCACCGCCGTGTCGACGCGCATCCGCAGCGACTCGGCGGCGTGGCCGAGCAGGCGCGCCTTGCCGGAGATGAGCTCGGGGGTTCGACCGCCCACCAGCTGCGGCCAGAAGTAGCTCAGCTGCGAGAGGGCGGCGGCGTGGAACGTGCGGGCCGCGACGCCCTCCGCACCCAGGCGCCGCAGGCGCGCACGCAGCTCGCCCGCCGCGCGGGTGGTGAAGGTGAGCGCCATCACGCGGTCGGGCGCGTAGACGCCCGTCGCCACCCCGTGGGCGATGCGATGCGTGAGGGCCCGGGTCTTGCCCGTTCCGGCACCCGCGAGGATGCACACGGGGCCGAGCAGCGTCTCGGCGGCTTCACGCTGCTGCTCGTCGAGGCCCGCGAGAAGGTCCGCCGTCATGGGCGCGGTCCGGTCGGCAGCGGCTCGCCGAACCAGTCGGCGATGATCGCGTGTGCGATCGAGGCGCGCCCCGGCAGCAGCAACGTGCCCGCGTTCACCTCGGCGCGCACATCGTCGCGCGTGAACCAGCGCAGCTCCCGCAGCTCGGTCCCGTCGGGGGTCGGCTCGGGCGAGGTGCCGGGGGCGATGCGCGCCTCGAAGCCGAGCATGAGCGACGCGGGGAACGGCCAGGGCTGGCTGCCCCGGTAGACGGGATCCGTGACGACGACCCCCGCCTCCTCGAAGATCTCGCGCACGACCGCCGCCTCAAGCGACTCCCCCGGTTCGACGAAGCCCGCCAGCAGCGAGAAGCGCCCCGGCTCCCATGTGACGTTCGAGCCGAGCAGGATGCGATCGTCGTCATCGAGAACCGCCACGATGACCGCGGGGTCGGTGCGCGGATAGTGCTCAGTGCCGAGCTCCGGATCGACGCGCACCCATCCGGATTGGGCCACGGAGGTCGCGGCACCGGTCGCCGGCGAGAACCGGGCCACCCGGTGCCAGTTGGCGAGCGCGAGCGCCTGTGTGAACAGGCCCGCGTCGCGATCGGAGAGCTCAGCGCCCACGCGCCTGAGGTCCAGCCAGTCCCCGTCGATCGCGGACGCCTGGTCGTCGTCGAGGGCGACCGCGAGCACCGCCGCGCCCTGCTCCAGGTCGGGCCAGGTGACGCGCGAGCGACCGAGGAACACGGCTGTCTCGACCTCCACCGCGGGAAGGCCCGTGATGTGCAGCAGCCGCAGCCCGTCGACGCCGCCGAGGGCACGGCCCGCGTGCAGCACGATGATCCGGGTGCGCGGGTCCTCGGCGAGCGCGAGCACGCCGCCGAGGCGGCTCAGATAGTCGCGATCGAGCGCAGACCGGGAGAGAGCGGGCATGAGCGGCGGGCGCCCCGGGGGAACCCGATCCGGCTGAACCGACCCGCTCATGTGCTCCTCATCCGCGTCCGCGACCATCCGGGAATCCCGCAGGCAGGGCCGTGAGAACGCCGCTACAGGCGTGGCGTGCCGGGGCCGCCGGGCGGGGGCGACCTACCCTGTCGCCATGGCCAGATCCCCCTTCACTCTAGCGGCGCTCGCCTCGTCAGCCATCGCCGACCTCGACGTCGTGGGTGCGGCGCCGTTCGGCTCGGCGGGCGGCGACTTCGACTCCGCGGTGGTCACCGCACGCAACGGGCGCCTGCTGATCGTGAGCGTGCCGCGCTCCGAGCGCGCCGAGCAGCAGCAGTCTGCCGACATCGTCGGGGTGCGGGCGCTCAGCCAGGGCGTGCGGTCGCGCCTGCCGTTCGACGTGCCCACGTTCGCCGGCAACGCTCCCGTCGCCGGCACCCGCGCCGTCGTCTCGGAGTTCCTCGGGGGGACCCCTGTCTCATCGACCGGCATCGACCGTGCTCTCGCGACCTCGATCGGCGAGGCGATCGCCGCCATCCACGGCCTTCCCACGAGCCTCGTGACGGATGCCGGGCTCCCGGCGCTCACCGCCGCCGAAGCGCAGCACGCCTGCCTCACGCTCATCGACCGTGCGATCTCGACCGGCCTTGTGCCTGCAGCCCTCGTGCGCCGCTGGCAGGCGGCGGGCGACGACGCGGGCCTGTGGCAGTTCACGCCCGCGGTCATCAACGGCGACCTGTCCGCCGACTCGTTCCTCGCGACCTCGGCGGATGTCTCCGGAATCCTCGGCTGGCATGATCTGCGCGTGGGCGACCCCGCACGGGACCTCGCCTGGGTGCTCGGAACCCGCCGCGAGGGCATCGCGGATGCCGTCTTCGACGCGTACACCCGTGTGCGCGGCCAGGTGGACCGCCGCCTCCGGCAGCGCGCCACCCTTCTGTCGGAGCTCGAGGTGGCTCGCTGGCTGCTGCACGGCACCGATACGCGCTCGGCGGAGATCGTCGAGGATGCCGTGCAGATGCTCTCGAAGCTCGTCGACGACGTGCTGGGAGATGCGACCGACTCGATCGGCCCGCAGACGATGCCGATCCTCGCCGTCGACGAGGTCGAGGCGCTCCTGGACCGCGCCGAACGCGTCTCCTGACGCCAGCCGGCTACGAGAGCGGTTCGCGCCGCACGATCCGCACGAGCCTGCGCGGGGTGCGCAGGCTCACCGCGATCCGCATCTCGTGTCGGGCCGCGACGACGAGCGCGACGACGAGCGCCGTCGCGAGAGGCACAGCACCGGCGACCCAGAAGGCGACCTGGCCACCCCAGTGTTCGGCGACCCACCCCATGATGACGCCGCCCGCAGCCTGCCCTCCCATGAGCACCATGATGTAGAGCGAGATCACGCGCCCGCGGATGCCGGGATTCGTGGAGAGCTGGGTGAGCGCCTCCGCGGTCATCGCGAATAGGAGGCGGCTCACGCCGATGCCGACGAGCGCCGAGAGGAAGACCGGGTACCAGCCGTCCCATCCGGCCAAGAGCGTCACAGCGCCGTACGTTCCCGTGAAGATCACGACATCCCGCAACCGCAGCGTCATGCGCCGGGACGAGAGGATCGCGCCGATGAACGCCCCCGCAGCGCACAGCGAGTTGTAGAGGCCGTAGC
>JAEYUT010000248.1 GCA_023432305.1 Actinomycetes bacterium | reverse complement strand
CGCTCGACGTGCGCGATGTGGAGCGCCTGTTCCGCGAGGCATCGAGCGAAGCCGTCGATGCCATCACACGCGACCGCACGCATCGCTGGAGGGCTGTGTGACCGCACGCGACGGTCGGCTCGGCATCGGGATCGTCGGAGGCGGTCACGTCGGCCCCGTGCTCGGTGCGGCGCTCGGCGGGGCCGGGCACGCGATCGTCGGCGTGGCGACCGTCTCGGAGGAGAGCCGCGACCGGGTCGAGGCGCTCCTGCCCGGCGTGCCGGTGCTGCCTGTGCCCGACCTCGTCGAGCGCTCCGAGCTCGTGATCCTCGCCGTGCCCGATGACGAGCTCGAAGCGCTTGTGGCGGGGCTCGCCGCCATCGGCGCATGGCAGCCGGGGCAGCTCGTCGCCCACACGGCGCCCTCGTTCGGCACCTCGGTGCTGCAGCCGGCGTTCGCCGCGGGCGCGATCCCGCTCGCCATCCACCCCGCGATGGCCTTCACCGGAACGAGCATCGATCTCGTGCGCCTCCACGAGTGCTGGTGCGCCGTCACCGCGCCCGCGCCCGTGCTGCCCATCGCGCAGGCGCTCGTCGTGGAGCTCGGGGCTGAGCCCGTCGTCATCGCCGAAGCCGACCGCGCGCGCTACGGCGCCGCGATCGCCGCCATCCGCGGTCTCTCGAGCGGCGTCGTCGCCGACGTCGTCAGCACACTGCGGGAGGCGGGCGTCGAGCAGCCGGGGCGACTCATCGGCGCCCTCATGCGCAGCGCCATCGAAGACGCCCTCTCGGCGGCGGGCGACGAACCCGCACCCTGACGCTCCGGATACGCTTGATGATCGTGAAACTCCCCGAGGTCGTGACCACGATCGCCGAACTCCGCACCCGCATCGAAGGGGCGCGCGTCGCTCTCGTCCCCACCATGGGTGCCCTCCACGACGGGCATATGGCGCTCGTCGACCGGGCGCGGGAGCTCGCGGACATCGTCGTGGTGTCGATCTTCGTGAACCCGCTGCAGTTCGGCCCCGCCGAGGATCTCGACCGCTACCCGCGCGACCTCGACGCTGATGTGCAGCTTCTCGCGCAGCACGGTGCCCACATCGTGTTCGCGCCGTCGGTGTCCGAGATGTACCCGGATGGCGCCCCGCAGACCTTCGTGCGCGGAGGCCCCGTCGCCGAGCTGCTGGAAGGCAGCTCGCGGCCCGGTCACTTCGACGGCATGCTGACCGTCGTCTCGAAGCTCTTCCACATCGCGCAGCCCGCAGTGGCGGTGTTCGGGCAGAAGGATGCGCAGCAGCTGTTCCTCATCCAGCGCATGGTGCGCGACCTCGACATGCCGCTCGCGATCGAGCCCGTCGAGACGGTGCGCGAAGCGGATGGTCTCGCCCGGTCGAGCCGCAACCGGTACCTGAGCGCCGAGGAGCGGGCCGCCGCACCGCTGCTGCACACCGCCCTCGCCGCCGCCGCATCTGCGGGCGACCAGGGCATCGACGCGGTTCTCGCCGCCGCTCAGTCGGTGCTCATGGGGGAACAGCTCATCGCGGTCGATTACCTTAGTGTGGTCGACCCTCGCACCTTCCGGCAGGTGTCCGACGACTACCGCGGACCCGCACGCGCGCTCATCGCCGCACGCGTCGGATCCACCCGTCTCATCGACAACGAAGCCCTCTACCTGAACTGAGAACCCCGTGACCGAGCAGAACGCGCCCGAACCCGAACTGACCGGCGAGGAGATCGCCGAGCAGAAGGCCGTCCGACTCGCCAAGCGCGAGCGTCTCATCGCCGACGGCGACGGCGCCTACCCGGTGACGCTCCCCATCACCCACACCATCCCCGAGGTGCGCGCCCAGTGGGGCGACCTCGAACCGGATGCCGCAACGGGCGTCGAGGTCGGTGTCGCGGGGCGCGTCGTGCACCTGCGCAACACCGGCAAGCTGTGCTTCGCCGCCCTGCAGTCGGGCGATGGCACCCGCATCCAGGCAATGGTGTCGCTCGCCGAGGTGGGCGAGGAGTCGCTGCAGCGCTGGAAGGAGCTCGTCGACCTGGGTGACCACCTGTTCGTCGCGGGCGAGGTGATCTCGTCTCGACGCGGTGAGCTGTCGATCATGGCGAAGGACTGGAAGATCGCCTCCAAGGCGGTGCTGCCGCTGCCGAACCTGCATTCGGAGCTGTCCGAGGAGACCCGGGTGCGTCAGCGCTACCTCGACCTCATCGTGCGCGAGCAGGCGCGCAACACCGTCGTCGCGCGCGCCAAGACGGTCGCCTCGCTGCGTGCCACGTTCGCCGCGCACGGGTTCCTCGAGGTCGAGACGCCCATGTTGCAGACGATGCACGGCGGCGCCGCGGCGCGTCCGTTCGTCACCCACTCGAACGCGTTCGACACCGAGCTGTACCTGCGCATCGCGCCCGAGCTGTTCCTCAAGCGCGCGGCGGTCGGCGGCATCGACCACGTGTTCGAGATCAACCGCAACTTCCGCAACGAGGGATCCGACTCCACCCACAGCCCCGAGTTCGCGATGCTCGAGGCGTACCAGGCCTACGG
>JAEYUT010000199.1 GCA_023432305.1 Actinomycetes bacterium | reverse complement strand
CAGGAACACCGCCCAGAAGGTGTTCGTGAGCTCCACCTGGCTGAACATGAGGAACAGCGGCAGGGCGAGGGCGGTGCTCGGCACGAGCACGCCGCCGAGGATCACGTTGAACACCGCATCGCGGCCGCGGAACTGGTACTTCGCGAGCGCGTAGCCCGCCATCCCGGCGAACACGGTCGCGACGAGTGCACCAAGGCCGGCGTAGAGGGCCGAGTTGAGCAGCCACTGGAAGTACACGCCGCCGCGGTACTCGGCGAGCGCCCCCAGGTTCTCGAAGAAGTTGAAGTCGGCGAACCACAGCGGGGCTGTCGTGAGGATGTCGCCGTTGTCCTTCGTGGAGGCGACGAGCAGCCACCAGATCGGCACGAGGAAGTAGAGCGTGAACACGCCCATGATGAGCATCGCGGAGGCGCGCGAGAGGAACGGCTCCTGCTTGTGAGCGCGGGACGCTGTGGTCGACATCAGATGCTCCTCTTGTTCGCGATGCGCAGGAAGAAGAACGACAGCACGAAGGTCGCCAGCGCGAGCACGACCGACTGGGCGGCGGCGAGGCTCGTGTTGGGCACGGCGGCGGTCGCGAAGACGGTCATGTTCGGGGTGAAGGTGCTCGTGACAGCCGAGCTGAACGACTTCATGACCTGCGGCTCGGCGAGCAGCTGCAGCGTTCCGATGATCGAGAACACGGCGGTCATCGTGATCGCGGGGCGCACGAGCGGGATCTTGATCGACCAGGCGATGCGGAACTGGCTCGCGCCGTCGATGCGGGCCGCCTCGTAGATCTCCGACGGGATCGACAGGAGCGACGAGTAGATGATGAGCATGTTGTAGCCCACGAACACCCACGTGACGACGTTCGCGATCGACCACAGGATGAGGTCGGCCCCGAGGAAGTTCACTTCCTTCGTGATCGCGGAGAACGGCGACAGGTTCGGGGAGAACATGAAGCCCCACATGATCGCCGCGATGACGCCGGGAACGGCGTAGGGGACGAAGAACGCGAGGCGGAAGAAGCGGCGACCGCGAACGAGCGGCGAGTCGAGCAGAAGTGCGAACAGCAGGGCGAGTCCGAGCATGACGGGAACCTGCACGATGCCGAAGAGCAGCACGCGGCCGATCGAGGCCATGAACTCGGCGTTCTGGAACACGAGGGCGTACTGGGCGAAGCCGCCGAACACCTGCGTGGCCTTGCCGAAGGTGCCCTCGCGCTCGACGACGAGCATCGACTGCCAGACGGCGATGAGGATGGGCGCGGTGTAGAACAGCGCGAACGCGATGCCGAAGGGTGCCAGCAGGGCGATGATCGCCCCGGTGTGCTGGTTCCTGCGGCCACGACGCGCCGTCGTCGCGACGGCGGTTCGGGTCATGCGTGCACCTCCTTGATGATGCGGACGGCACCGGCCGGGACGGTCGCGTGCGTCGTGAGGGTCTCCCCCGTGATGAGCTCGACGCCTGCGGTGGGGACGTCGATGCTCTCGTCGCTGTGGTTGATGACGAAGAGGAAGCTGCGGTCGGCGCCTGCGCGACGCACGACCTCCACATCCCGGCCGGCGCCGGGCATGATGGTCGCGTCTGCGGAGCGCGCGAGGCGCGTGACGATGGCCGCGTAGTCGCCATCCGACGGCGTCGTCGCGAGGTACCAGGCCTCGCCCTCGCCGTAGCTGTGACGGGTGAGGGCGGGTTCGCCGGCGACGGGGCCGTCGGCGAAGGTGTCGATGACGTCGGCACCACGCGGGCTCACGAGCTCCGCCCAGGTCGACGCCGCGGCACCGGAGCCGAGGGTCAGCGTCGTTCCGGGGAGGACGGGCGCGAACTCCTCGACCCGCAGGCCGAGCACCTCCCGGAGCCTACCCGGGTAACCTCCGAGTTCCACCCGATCCTGGGCGTCGACGATGCCCGACAGGTAGGTGACGAGCACGGTGCCGCCGGATGCGACGAAGCGCTCGATGGCCGAGGCGTCCGCGTCTTCGAGGATGTGCAGCATCGGGATGACCGCGAGCCGGTAGCCCTCGAGCGACGCGCCGGGCGCGAGGATATCGACGGTGACGCCGGCGGTGCGCAGCGCGGTGTACGCCGCGTGCACCTGCTCGAGGTAGCGGACCTCGTCACTCGGCCGCGGCTCGCCGTCGGCGGCCCACCACGACTCCCAGCTGAAGACGAGTGCGGCATCGGCCTGCGTGCGGGTGCCGACGACCTCGCCGAGCGCCCCGAGCACACGCGCCATCTCGCTCACCTCACGCCAGCGGCGCGAGTCGGTGCCGGCATGCGGCACGAGCGCGGAGTGGAACTTCTCGCTGCCCTGAGCGGATGCCCGCCACTGGAAGAAGCAGATCGCGTCGGCGCCGCGCGCGACATGCGCGGCGACGCTGCGCAGCAGCCCGCCGGCGGGGCGCGCGATGTTGTGGGGCTGCCAGTTGACGGCGCCCGGGGCGGTCTCCATGAGGAACCAGGGCTCGCCCTGCGCGAGACCGCGGGTCGCGTCCGCAGCGAATGACAGCTCGGCGTCGGGGAACGGCAGACGGTGGTCGAGGTAGTGGTCGTTCGCGATGACGTCCATCTCGGGTGCCCAGCTCCAGTAGTCCATGCCGCGGATGTGCGCGGTGACCATGAAGTTGGTGGTCACGGGCTTGTCGCTGTGCTCGCGGATGACGGCGCGCTCGGCGCGGTAGTAGTTCAGGAGCTCGTCGGAGCTGAACCGGCGGAAGTCGAGCATCTGGCCGGGGTTGCGGAACGACAGGGTGCGCATGGGCGTGAGGATCTGCTCGAAGTCGCTGTAGCGCTGGCTCCAGAAGCTCGTGCCCCACGCGTCGTTGAGCGCCTCGATCGTGCCGTAGCGGGCCTTCAGCCAGTCGCGGAAGGCGCCGGTGCTCGTCTCGCAGTGGCAGTGCACGTTGTGGCAGCCAAGCTCGTTCGAGACGTGCCAGAGCGCGAGGGCGGGGTGGGATCCGTATCGCTCGGCGATGCGGCCGGCGAGCTCCAGAGCGTGCTCGCGGAAGATGGGTGAGCTCGGGCACCATGCCTGACGGCCTCCGGGGAAGCGCGTGGTGCCGTCGTCGGCGACCGGGAGGAGTTCCGGGTGCTTGGCGGTCAGCCAGGGGGCGGGCGACGCGGTTCCGGTTCCGAGGTTGAGGCGGATGCCGTTCTCGTGCAGCAGTTCGATGATGGCGTCGAGGCTGTCGAAGTCCCACACGCCTTCGGCGGGGTTGACGCTCGCCCAGCCGAAGATGTTGATCGCGACGATGCCGATGCCGAGTTCGCGCATGAGGGCGACGTCGTCGCGCCACACGTCGCGGTCCCACTGCTCGGGGTTGTAGTCGCAGCCGAGGAGGACGCCCGTCGTCGTGAAGACCTCGTGGGTCTCGATCTTCGACGTGGACTGCATGGCGTGAATCTCCTCGCTCCGTTGCGGTGGTGCTGCGGGTCGTGCTGATGGGGGGGCGTGCCGCACAGACAGGCTGTGCACGTGCACACATGACCCTGACCGAGAAAGGGTCGGAATATGTGTGAACGTGCACACACTATGCATGTCCGGGTGGACGTGTCAAACGGAACCCGCGGATACCATGAGGAGCATGGCCTCCACCCCGCCTCCCGTGAGACGCGCGACCGTCCACGATGTGGCCCGTGTCGCCGGGGTCTCCCGGGGCACCGTGAGCCGCCTCCTCAACGGGAGGATGTACGTCTCACGCGAGGCCCGCGAAGCCATCGAAGCCGCCATCCGCGAGGTCGGCTACGTGCCCAACACCGCGGCGCGCAACCTCGTCATGCAGCGCACGCAGGCGGTCGGCTTCATCGTTCACGAACCGCACTCGCTGTTCCTGGAAGACCCCAACATCGGCAACATCATGCTCGGTGCGAACACCGCGCTGTCGGAATCCGACTACCAGATGGTGTGCCTCGTGGTCGACACCGAGCGCGACACCGAGCGTGTGGCCCGCTACCTCAGCGGCGGGTTCGTCGACGGCGCGATCATCGTGTCCGCGCGCGACCACGACCCCATCGGCATCGCCGTGCAGCGGCTCTCGCTGCCCGTCGCCTTCGTCGGCCACCCGCCCGGGATCGAGGCCCCGTGGGTCGGCATCGACAACCTCGGCGCCGCACGCTCCATCGTCGAGCGGCTGCGCGACACGGGGCGACGCCACATCGGCA
>JAEYUT010000157.1 GCA_023432305.1 Actinomycetes bacterium | reverse complement strand
AAATAGACTCGAGCAATGCGTCTTGTCGTAGCCCGCTGCTCTGTCGACTACGCCGGTCGTCTCACCGCGCACCTGCCGCTCGCCACTCGACTGCTCGTCGTGAAGGCCGACGGATCGGTGCTCGTGCACTCCGATTCGCTCAGCTACAAGCCGCTCAACTGGATGAGCCCGCCCACCACGTTCGTCACCGACGAGGTGGATGAGGAGCGCGCCGCCGCCGGCGTCATCGAGCTGTGGCGGGTCGCGAACCAGAAGACCGAGGACGTGCTGATCGTCTCGATCCACGAGATCATCCACGACTCCACCCACGAGCTCGGGATCGACCCGGGTCTGCAGAAGGACGGCGTCGAAGCCGACCTGCAGCGTCTGCTCGCCGAGCAGATCGAGGTGCTGGGAGACGGCCACACACTCGTACGTCGCGAGTACATGACCGCGATCGGACCTGTCGACATCCTCGCCACGGATGCGGAGGGCAAGTCGGTCGCCGTCGAGATCAAGCGACGCGGCGACATCGACGGCGTCGAGCAGCTCACCCGCTACCTGGAGCTCATGAACCGCGACCCGCTGCTCGCGCCCGTGAAGGGCGTGTTCGCCGCGCAGGTCATCAAGCCGCAGGCTCGCACCCTCGCCGAGGACCGCGGCATCCGCTGCGTCGTGCTCGACTACGAGGCGATGAAGGGCATCGACTCCGGCAAGCCCACGCTGTTCTGAGGATCCCGTGACCGACTACACCGCCGTGCTGCTCGACCTCGACGGCACGATCATCGACTCCGCCCCCGGCATCCTCGCGGCGATCATCCACACCTACGAGCAGATGGGTCACACGGCGCCGCCTGTCGACGAGCTCATGCCGTGGATCGGGCCGCCGATCCTGGAATCGTTTCGGGACCGCGCCGGATGGAACGACGAGGAAGCCGAGCGGGCGCTGCGCATCTACCGCGCGTTCTACGCGGAGCACGGGATGCTCGACTCGGCCCCGTTCCCCGGTGCGATCGAGGCGGTCCGTGCGATCGCGGCGGCCGGTTTGCCGAGCTCGATCGCCACGTCGAAGCCCGAGTCGGCGGCGCGTGTGATCCTCGCGAGCCTCGACATCACCGACGCGTTCACCGAGATCACGGGGGGCTCGGATGACGAGGGCCGGTCCACGAAAGCCGCGGTGATCGAGGAGGCTCTGCGCCGCCTCGACGAGCGCGGCGTCGACCTCAGCCGCGTCGTGCACGTGGGCGACCGCATCCATGACGTGGAGGGGGCCGCCGCCCACGGCATCCCGACGATCTTCGCCGGCTGGGGCTACGGCGACCCCGCGGAGGCGGAGGGCGCACAGCTCACCGTGCAGACGCCCGCCGAACTGCTCGACGCACTCGGCATCTGAGCCGGCTCCGCCGAAGGGGTCAGCACCCGCAGTCGGCGGAGGCCACTGGCCCGACGAGCGGGTCGGGTGACGCCACGACGGGGCCGTTCGCATCCTCCACGTCGTACCCTTCGCGCGCCCAGTACTCGAAGCCGCCGATCATGAGCCGCACCTCGTAGCCGAGGCGTGCGAATTCGAGCGCGGCCTTGTCGGCGCCGTTGCATCCGGGGCTCCAGCAGTAGACGACCACCGGAACCTCGAGCGGGATCACGTCGCGCACACGTGCCGCGACCTCCTGGCGGGGGAGGTGCACGGCGGGGGCGGCGTGCCCCTGGTCCCACGCCACGCGGCTGCGGGTGTCGACCAGCACGAGACGCTCTCCTGCAGCGAGCGCCGCCGCCACATCCGAGGCGTCGGTCTCGAACCGCAGCTTGGCGGCGAAGTGGCCCATCGCGTCGGCGTTGGGCACGGGCTGCGTGGACGCGGTGCTCACGGTCGTCTCGGTCATGCGCCCACGGTAGGCGGCTGCGCGCCGTGCCGCCCCTCGGTTCCCTGCCATCCGCGCGCGAGTTCCCGCCACCTCGCGCCACCCCCACGCCGCCGGTTACGCTCGCGATATGAGCTGGCGGATGCCGTCTGAGACCGATCGACACGAGCGCACCTGGATGGCGTTCCCGCGCACCGGCGCGACCCTCGGCGACACGGAGGCTGGGCGCGCGGAGGCGTATGAGGCGTGGACTGCGGTCGCTCACGCGATCGCGGAGTTCGAGCCGGTGGTGATGCTCGTCGACCCGAGCGAGACGTCGCGGGCCGCCGACATGCTGGGGTCCGACATCGAGCTGCTGACCACCCCCGTGGACGAGTACTGGCTGCGCGACCACGGACCCACCTTCGTCGTCGACGATGAGCGGCCCGGCGTGCTCGGCGCCGTCGACTGGGTGTTCAACGGCTGGGGCGACCGCGGATGGGCCGAGTGGCGGCTCTCCGCCGACCACGCGCACACGATCGCGCTGCAGCTCGAGGCGGAGATCGTGAGCTCGACGCTCGTCAACGAGGGTGGCGGCATCCACGTGGATGGCGAAGGAACGGTGCTCGTCACCGAGACGGTGCAGCTGGATGAGCGCCGGAACCCCGGCCTCGACAAGGCGGCCGTCGAGGCGGAGCTCGCACGCACCCTCGGCACGACGCGCGCCATCTGGCTGCCGCGCGGACTCACCCGCGACTACGACGACTTCGGCACCAACGGCCACGTCGACATCGTCGCGACGATCCCCTCTCCCGGGCGCCTGCTGCTGCACGACCAGCGCGACCCCGCACACCCCGACCACGCCGTCACGCGCGAGCTGCGCGCGCTGCTCGAGGGCGAGACGGATGCCGCGGGTCGACCGTTCGAGATCATCTCGCTGCCCGCCCCGGCGACGCTGCGCGACGACGAGGGCTTCGTCGACTGGAGCTACGTGAACCACCTCGTGGTGAACGGCGGTGTGATCGCCTGCGGCTTCGGCGAACCGGAGGCGGATGCCACAGCGCGCGCGATCCTCGAGGAGGCCTACCCGGGCAGGCGCGTCGTCACGGTCGATGCGCGCGCGATCTTCGCGCGTGGCGGCGGCATCCACTGCATCACGCAGCACGAGCCGGCCGTCTGAGCCGCACGACCGCGCTGTCTACCTCCCGCACGCTTCGCGGGTGCGTCAGGATGCGGTCATGGGATCAGCGTTGACCACCGTCGGATTGCCCGTCGCCCTCGGCATCATCATGTTCGGCTTGGGCCTGTCTCTGACGCTCGGCGATTTCGCCCGCGTCGCGAAGCATCCGAAGGCGGTGATCGTCGCGCTCGTGTGCCAGCTCCTCGTGCTGCCTGCCCTGTGCCTGGGGCTGGTGTTCCTCTTCAACCTGCCGCCGATCCTGGCCGTGGGCATGCTGCTGCTCGCGGCGTCGCCGGGCGGCACCTCCGCCAACCTGTACAGCCACCTGTTCCGCGGCGATGTCGCGCTCAACGTGTCGCTCACCGCCATCAACTCCGTCATCGCGGTGTTCACGCTTCCGCTCATCACCAACCTCGCGATCGCGATCTTCATGCCGGGGGAGACGGAGCTCGGGGTGCAGTTCTCGAAGGCGGTCGAGGTGTTCACGATCGTGCTGGGGCCTGTGGTGCTCGGCATGCTGGTGCGCTGGTGGAAGCCGAACTTCGCCACGCGCATGGACAAGCCGGTGCGCATCGCATCGATGATCATCCTCGCTGTCGTCATCGTCGGGGCGGTCGTCTCGAACTGGAAGCTGCTGGTCGAGAATGTGGGGCAGCTGGCGCTCATCACGGTGCTGTTCTGCGTGCTGTCGCTCGCGGTCGGCTTCTTCGTGCCGCGTCTGCTCCGGGTGGAGCCGCGTCAGGCGGTGGCGAGCTCGTTCGAGATCGGCATCCACAATGCGACGCTCTCGATCGTGATCGCCCAGACGGTGATCGGCTCTGTCGAGATGTCGCTGCCCGCCGCCGTCTACGGCGTCCTCATGTTCTTCGTCGCGCTCGCGTGGGGCTTCCTGCTCAAGCGCCTCGTTCCCGCCGCGCCCGCCCCGGTGGGCGAGCCCGCGAGCGCCTGATCGTGCGTCGCCGGCTGGAACCCTGCGGCCAGCCGGCGACGCCGCCTCCGCGCGGGGCGGGGCGTGAGCCTCAGACGCTGACGGCTGCGCGCTCGGAGGGGGTGGCGACCGCCGTCGACAGGTCGCCGCCGATCCGGTAGCGCGATCCGCGGTGGTCGGCGGGAAGCCGGTCGCCTCCGCCGTGCAGCTTCTCGCGGAGCGTGCCGGGCACGTACTCCTCGGGGTAGGCGCCCCGGGCGCGCAGCACCGGGATGACGTGCTCGACGATGTCCTCGAACGTGCCGGGGGTGATCGCGTAGGCGAGGTTGAACCCGTCGACGTCGGTGTAGTCCACCCACTCCTGCAGCAGGTCGGCGATCGTCTCG
>JAEYUT010000125.1 GCA_023432305.1 Actinomycetes bacterium | reverse complement strand
GTGTAGCCCTCCACGAGCGGCAGCCCGAGGCCCACGCCGTCGAAGTCGGAGACATCGACGACCTCGCCGGTCTGTCCGTCGTACAGGGCGAGATCGACGAACACCTGGTCGCCCGTCTCCACCGTGCGGCCGTCGCCCTCGATGAGGACCGTGCGCTCGAGAGTCGTCGCGGTCAGCGGCGCCGAGAACTCCACGGTCGGCGTCTCGCCGAACTCGCCCTCCACGATCACCGAATCGGAGGCCTTGCCGGGGGAGGCGCAGACGGCCTGATCGTCGGGCGCACCCGTCGAAGAGCCCTCAGGCTCGTCGGCGGCGCAGCCGGTGAGTGCGACGCCGAGCGCGACGACAGCGAGAGCAGGGAGGAAACGGGGCACGAGAGAACTCCTTGAACAGGTGGACTCTCATCCTCCCGCATGATCCTTGGAACGCGGTGCACTCGCTCCGCGATCTGCCAGGCTGCCATGCCTAGACTCGATCGCATGGCATTCTCCGTCCCCCAGGAGCGCAAGCTCGTCACCGAACTGCCCGGACCGAAGTCCCGCGAGCTGCAGGAGCGCCGAGTCGCGAGCGTCTCGCGCGGTGCGGGGACCCTCGCCAACATCTACATGGAACACGGCTCCGGCGCGATCCTCGTCGACGTGGATGGCAACCAGCTCATCGACCTCGGCTGCGGCATCGGCGTCACCACCATCGGCCACGCCCACCCGGAGGTCGCGGAGGCGGTCGCCGAGCAGGCGAAGAAGCTCACCCACACGCTCTTCACCGTCACCCCGTACGAGAACTACGTGCGCGTCGCCGAGAAGCTCGCCCAGATCACCCCGGGAGACTTCGAGAAGCACTCCATCCTGGTCAACAGCGGTGCGGAGGCGGTCGAGAACGCCGTCAAGATCGCCCGTCGATTCACCGGCCGCCGTGCGATCGTGAGCCTCGACCACGCTTTCCACGGCCGCACCAACCTCACGATGGCGATGACGTACCGGCCTTGGCCCGAGCGTGCGGGCATGGGCCCGTTCCCCGGCGAGCTGTACTCGGTGCCGATCTCCTATCCGTTCAAGGACGGTCTGACCGGCGAAGAGGCGGCCGCGAAGACCATCGACTACATCGAGACGCACATCGGCGGCACCGAGGTCGCGGCCTTCTTCGCCGAGCCCATCCAGGGTGACGGCGGCATCGTCATCCCCGCCCCGGGCTACTTCGCCGCGATCAAGCAGTACTGCGAAGACAACGGGATCGTCTTCGTCGCGGATGAGATCCAGGCGGGCATCGCCCGCACGGGCGCGTGGTACTCGATCGAGCACCACGGTGTCGTGCCCGATCTCATCACCAGTGCGAAGGGCATCGCGGGCGGCATGCCGCTCGCGGCCGTCACCGGACGCGCCGACATCATGGATGCGGTGCAGCCTGGCGGCATCGGCGGCACGTTCGGCGGGAATCCCGTCTCGACGGCCGCCGCGCTCAAGGTCTTCGAGATCATCGAGCGCGATGACCTCATCGGCCAGGCGCAGCGCGTCGAGCGCTCGCTCCTGGCCCGCATCGGCGACTGGACCGAGAGGTTCGATGTCGTCGGCGAGGTCCGCGGCAAGGGCGCGATGTTCGGCATCGAGCTCGTGAAGCCGGGCACGAAGACCCCCAACTCCGAGGCACTCACGAAGGTCCTCGCGCACGCGACGGCCAACGGGGTCATCCCGCTCGATGCGGGGTCGTGGGATTCGGTCCTGCGACTGCTCCCCAGCGTCGTGATCAGCGACGAGCTGATCGATGACGCGATGAGCGTGCTCGAAGAGGCCCTGACGACGCTCTAGGAAGCAGCCGCCGAACCGTGACAGAGAACCACCACCACCTCAACACGCCGTTCCCACAGCCCGTGCCGTCCCACGGCGGCGTCGTCGACCCGTTCCCCCCGGGCGCGGGCTTCGCCGACGACCGCACACACGCCGTGCCTCCCGGACCTCTGCGCCCGCGTCGTCCCCGGCGCCGGACAGGCCGCTGGGTGGGGCTCGTCCTCGCCATCCTCGCGGCGGCCGGTCTTCTCGTCGCAGCCCCCTGGGATGCGGATCGCCGACAGGTGTACGCCGACCAGTGGATCGTGTGGACGGATCCGCCGCCCGCCCACGTGGAGCAGCTCGCGCAGGATCTCGCGCTCACCGAGGAGGGCAGGCGCATCTTCTTCGCGTCGCGCCCGCAGATCGAATCGGCGCAGTCCTTCCAGGAGCACTGCCCCGCCGAATCCGCCGTCGTTCTGGGCTGCTATCACCGGGAGCGGATCTACGTGTACGCGGTCACCGATGAGCGCCTCGCGGGGACGATCGAAGCGACAGCGGCACATGAGCTGCTGCACGCATTCCATGAGCGGCTGAACCCCGACGAGATGCGCCGCATCAACGCTCTCGTCGAGGCGTTCGTCGCGCAGCTTCCGGAGGACGACTCCAACATGCTCATCGTCGCGGGCTACCCCGAGCGTCAGCAGATCGACGAATGGCACTCGCGATTGGGAACGTCGTACGCGGAGCTCCCGGCGGAGCTGGAGTCGCACTACGCCCGGGTGTTCGCCGACCGCTCCCGTGTGCTCGCGTTCGACTCGGGCTCCACCGCGGAGCTCGACGGCTATGCGACGCGCATCAGCGAGCTCGCCGCATCCCTCGATGCCGCATACCGCGACCTCGAGGCGCGATCGACCGCGTACGACAGCGACCTCGCCCAGCTGAACACCGACATCGAGGAGTTCAACCGTCGCGCGGACGATGGCGACTTCGCCAGCCAGGCGCAGTTCGACCGCGAGCGAAGCGCCCTGCTCGGTCGGCAGAGCTCACTCGAGCAGGATCGCCTCGCCCTCAACGACGACGTCGCCGCATACAACGCGATGCTCGAGGAGATGCGCACACTCGATGCCGAGCGAGCGCAGCTCTACGCTGCGCTCGACAGCCGCTCAGCTCCCTGACGCGACCTCGATACGCGCCTCGTGGCGCACCGGGAACGCGACGCTCGCGGCGATGAAGCACAGCTCGGCCGCCTCGTCGTGGGCCGTGAGCGCGGCCGCGACGTCCCCTCCCGCGGCGATCGTGACGACGGGACGCAGCACCGCCTCCGTCATCCGCCCCCTGCCCTCGGGGAGGCGCTCGAGCGTCGCCTCGGCGTCGTCGGAGTAGGCCAGGAGCGTGAGCCCGCGTCGGGCGGCGACATGCAGATAGCTGAGGAGGTGGCACTGCGCGAGGGAGGCGAGCAGCAGCTCCTCCGGGTTCCAGCGCGCACGATCACCGAAGAACGCCGGATCCGCCGAGCCCGCGATCTCATGGAGCTTGCCGTCGGCGCTCACCGTGAGGTCGCGAGCGAACGCGCGACGACCGTCCGAGACTCGGCGTTCATCCCCCGCCCATTCGACGGAAACCGCATAGTGAAGGCGCGCATTCATTCCATTACCTCTTTTCAGCAAGGCCACGGCTTCGGAATCAGCACCCTGCGCGACCCGTCTGCGGGAGTAAGATCGCTCGCATGACCGATACTCTGACGCCCTCCACGGTAGCGCTCACCCCTGAGCGCCGTCTCGTCACCGCGATCCCCGGACCGCGGTCGATCGAGTTGCAGGAGCGACGCCGCAAGGTCGTCTCGGACGGCGTCTCGAGCGCCCTCCCCGTCTTCATCGAGAAGGCGCACGGCGCCATTCTCCGCGACGTCGACGGCAATCAGTTCATCGACCTCGGCGCCGGCATCGGCGTCACGACCATCGGCCACACCGACGACGATGTCGTCGCCGCCGCGCGCGAGCAGCTCGGCGACGTCATCCACACGCTGTTCACCGTGACCCCGTACGAGGAGTACGTGCGCGTCGCGGAGCTCCTCGCGGAGCACACCCCCGGCACCTTCGCCAAGAAGACCATGCTCATCAACTCGGGTGCGGAGGCCGTCGAGAACGGCGTCAAGATCGCGCGCAAGTACACGGGCCGCAACGGTGTGGCTGTGCTCGAGCACGCCTACCACGGCCGCACCAACCTCACGATGGCCATGAACTTCAAGGCCATGCCCTACGGGCTCGGCTTCGGCCCCTTCGCCGGCGACGTGTACCGCGCCCCCAACTCCTACCCGCTCCACGACGGTCTCTCCGGCGAAGCGGCGGCGAAGCGCACCATCAGCTACCTCGAGAAGACGGTCGGCGCGTCCGACCTCGCCTGCCTCGTCGTCGAGCCCATCCAGGGAGAGGGCGGCTTCATCGTCCCCGCGGAGGGCTACCTGCCTGCCCTGCAGGAGTGGTGCACCGCGAACGGCATCGTCTTCATCGCCGATGAGATCCAGTCGGGAATGGCCCGCACCGGCACCTAC
>JAEYUT010000109.1 GCA_023432305.1 Actinomycetes bacterium | reverse complement strand
CAGGCCTGCCGCCGCCACGAGCACGATGCGCGCCGATTCGTAGATCGGCCAGGCGGCGCACACGGCGACAGCGACCGAGGCTGCGATCGCGCCGAGGCCCCACCACAGCTGACCGGCGCCGTCGGGGAGCGCACGCAGGCGCCGCATCACACCACCCCCCGCGCCATGAGGTGCGAGACATCGTGCAGCGCGCCGATGTCGAGGACCCGCAGCTCGCGCGCCCGACGAACGAGAGGCTCGGCGCCGGGTTCGCAGCGCAGCGCGACGACGGTCACATTCGCGGGGAAGGCGAGAGCCGCCTGCCGGAGGCGCGCGAGCTCCTGCTGGGAGCCGGTGACGATGAAGACGAGGGAGAGCGCCGGTTCCGCCTGCACGGTGAGGCGCGCAACCTCCTCCAGACCCATGACATCCTCGCTCCATTCGATGCCGGCCATGCCGTCGAGGAACGTCTTCGGGGTGATCGTGGGGAGTGTGCGAATCGAGTGCACGCGGCCACGCGCATACTCCGGGATGATCGCGCTCGCGGTGACGAGCACGTCGCGCCCATCCCGCACCGCCTGCGCGCCGAGCGAGGAGGCGGCGCTCACGGCGAGCTCGAACTCCTCCTCGGAGGCGTATCGCGCCGTCTCCAGATCGAGGAGCACCGCGATCCGCGAGCGACGCGTCTCCTCGTACTGGCGGACCATGAGCGTGCCCGTCTTCGCCGTGGACTTCCAGTGCACGTGGCGGCGGGAGTCTCCCGGCGCATAGTCGCGGATCGCGTGGAAGGCGAGGTCGGAGTCGACGATCGCCGAGGTCGGCGCGCCCTCGAGGTCGCGGAGGAGCCCCGCCGTGGTGGAGGGGATCGGCACGGTGACGGGGTGCACGAAGATCGTCTGCACCTCGTCCCACACGTGCTCGCGGCGCAGGACGCCGAGCGGGTCGCCGCGTCCGATCGTCATGGGCCCGACCGTGATGATGCCGCGGCGCGCGGCCGAGATCGTGAGGCGCTCGCGGTAGTCGGCCCTCGCCCGCAGAAGCGGCACATGGGCCTCCACGAGCCCGTCGCCCACGGGGATGCCGATGAGCGCGGGGAATCCCACCCGCTCGCCTCGGTTGGTCACATCGAGCACGCCGCTCACGACCGAGCCCGCGACGACGCGGTCGCGCTCGAGCTCCAGGCGGATCGCGTAGTCGTGGCGCCCCAGCAGGAACGGCACGCAGGCCAGCAGCAGCACGAAGGCGATGACAGCCACGACCCAGCCCTCAGCCCAGCCCCAGCCGATCCCCGCCACGAGCCCGAGCACGAGCACGGCACCGAGCAGCCATCCGGCTGCGCTCACCGTCTCGGCGAGCCAGCGTGCTGCGGCGGTGACGGTGCGACCGGCGCGCGCGACCAGGCGCCGACGAACGGCCTGGCCGCCCGCCACGAACCCCGTGCGCGTGTCGGAGTACCGCGTGACGGTCGCTCCTCGCGTGCGGGTTCCCGTGACGGTCGCGGTGCGACCGTTCCGCGCCTCGGTGTCGTTGCTCATCGGATCAGGCGGCGCCGTTCTCCGCGGGCGGGGTCACATCCAGCAGGACCTGGCCGATGACCTCGAGCGCCGTGACGCCGTCGAACTCCGCCTCGGGTTCCAGGATCAGACGGTGCGCGAGAGCGGGCACGGCGAGATCGCGCACATCATCGGGCGTCACATAGGTTCGCCCATGGGCTGCAGCCCACGTGCACACGAGCTTCGCGAGCGCGATCGCACCGCGGACCGAGACGCCGAGGCGGACCTCGGTGGCGCTGCGCGTCGCATTCACGAGACGCAGGATGTAGTCCGAGACGAGCGGATTCACGTACACGGTGCGCGCGAGCTCCTGCATCGTGACCACCGTCTCCGGACTCACGATCGCCTGAACCGGGGCAGCGGGGGCCGCGACACCCTGGAGGATGCGCAGGGTCGCGCCGTCATCCGGGTAGCCGATCGAGGTCTTGATCATGAAGCGGTCGAGCTGCGCCTCCGGCAGACGGTACGTGCCCGCCTGCTCGACCGGGTTCTGCGTCGCGATCACGAGGAACGGACGCCCGACATCGCGCGTCACGCCGTCGATGGTGACGTGCCCCTCCTCCATGACCTCGAGGAGAGCCGACTGCGTCTTCGGGCTCGCGCGGTTGATCTCGTCGGCGAGCACGATGTTGGCGAAGATGGGGCCCGCGTGGAACTCGAACTCGCCCTTCTTCTGGTCGAAGACCGTGATGCCGGTGACGTCGCCCGGCAGCAGGTCGGGGGTGAACTGGATGCGCGACGACGTTCCCTGCACGGTCTGCGCGAGCGTGCGCGCGAGCGCCGTCTTGCCCGTGCCCGGCACATCCTCGACGAGCACATGGCCGCCGGAGAGCGCCGTCGCGAGCACGAGCTCCACGACGTGCCGCTTGCCGAGGATCGACTGCTCGATGTTCTCGGCGAGGAGGCTGAAGGTGTCGGAGAACCAGGTGGCCTGTTCCGGCGTGAGGGTCATGCGGGGAGTTCCATTCCGTGGGCGGGTGGGGAGAAGTCGCTGAGGGAGGGCATCAGGGGCCCTCGGGATCCGGATCCGGATCCGGATCGGGATGGGGCACAGGGCACAGGTTGACCGGCCAGGTCAGCTCGGGGAGCGCCGCGTACGCCGTGCCCCAGGTGACGCGGTACTGGCCGCCGTCGATGATGACGACCGCCTGAGTGCCCGAGACGCCCTCGAACGTCACGTCCTCCGGGGCCTCGGCGACCACGCACTGCGTGGGGAAGGTGACCTTCACGGCCGTGGGCGGGCCGGTCGGCGCGACGGTGATGGGCGCGGCGGGGCCGCAGTAGTCGAGCCGGGTGTTGGGATTCTCGCCCGCGAGGCAGTACCGCGCCTCA
>JAEYUT010000108.1 GCA_023432305.1 Actinomycetes bacterium | reverse complement strand
ACGACGCGTAGTAGCTGAGGGTGTTGCGGACACCGGCGAGGAGCTCGCCGACGACCTCGTAGATGATCTCCAGCACAGGGCGATCCTCGGGCCGCATCATCTGCGTGCCCATGCCGAGCGCCCGCTTCGCGGCCTCAGCCTGCGCGGGCTGCCACTGCAGCCGCGCTGCGATCGCGCGAGTGATGTCGTCGCCACCTGAGGCGATCATGCGCACGAAGCTGGGCACTCCGTCGTTCACCACCACGATGTTGGTTGCGTTGGCACCGATCTCGACGAGCATCTCGCGACCGCGCGGCGAGCGCAGCGGGGCGATCGCGCGCGACAGAGCGAACGGAAGCAGATCCACGTGGACAGGTCGGAGCCCCGCCGAGACGACCGCGTTGACGTTCGTGTCGACGACGTCCTTGAGCGCCGCGACAAGCAGCCCGGACACCATCGGGGCGCCGTTCTCTCCGGACTCCTCCGCGATGGGATAGAAGTCGAGGAGTGCATCGCTCGCAGGCACGGGGAGAAGGTCGCTCACCTGGAAGGGCAGGGCCTCGCGGATCTGCGCGAGCGACGCCGCGGGAACCGAGAGATCGCGAGCGAACACGCGCTGGCCCCCGACCCCCAGGACGACGTTCTTGGTCTTGAAGCGGCTCTGCGACCAGAGCCGCTTGAGCGCGGTGGCGACAGTGGCCGACTCGACGACCTCCCCGCGACGCAGTGCCGTCTCCGGCACCGTGATCTCACCTCGGCGCACGATGACCGGCTTCGCCGTGTCGAAGCCCTCGACTTCGACACCGCGGATCACCCCGCTCCCGATATCCAATCCGACGATCGACGTCATTCCTTACCGATTCCCCCCGTTGATGTTGCGGATGTCGAGGCTCATGCGCTGAGCCCGTAGAGAGACAGATACCCTGCCGCGATCTCTCGTCCGGCGAGGATCCCGAGCCAGGCACCGGCGAGCAGCCAGGGCCCGAACGGGATGCGGGCTCTGCGACCGCGCGTCGCAAGGAGCGCGAGGCCCACCATTCCCCCGACGAGGAAGCCCCCGAGAATGCCGACGGCGAGCTGAGTCCAGCCGAGCCAGCCCAGGCAGATGCCGAGGACCCCCGCCAGCTTCACGTCGCCCATGCCCATGGCGCCGGGTTTGGCGAAGGCGATCACGAGATACAGTCCGCCCATGATCGCAAGCCCTGCTGCCGCGCCGAGCAGCTGATCCCATGCGCCGCCCGCCGCGGCGGCCGCTGTGAGCAGAATCGCCGTGACCGGGTATGCCGGAAGGACGATCGCGTTCGGAAGTCGCATCGTCTGCACGTCGATGACCGCGAGAGCGAGGCTGATGGCAGCGAGATAGATGAAGACTGCGATCTGGGCGATCGATGCGATCACGGCCGCAGGCGATGCGGCAGACCAGAGCTGCGGACCGAGGACCGCGCCGACCAGAGTGAAAGCGGCGGCCCCGGCGAGTTCGAGCGCCGGATACCGCGCAGAGATCCGTGCGCCGCAGTCGCGGCATCGGGCGCGCAGCGCGAGCCACGACACGACGGGGATGTTGTCGTACCAGCGGATCTCATGCCCGCAGCTCCCGCAGGAGCTGCGGGGTGCCACGACAGAGCGCCCCTCGGGCACCCGGTGCACGACGACGTTCAGGAAGGAGCCCACCGCGAGCCCGAAGAGCCCGGCAGCGGCGAGCGGAAGAGCTTGGATCATGGGGCGTACGGCCGAACGTAGGTGATGCGACGGTCGCGTTCGGTGACGATCGAGGTCTGCGGAAGTCCCGTGGACAGGTCGAAGCCGGGAAGACCGACGGGCGAGTACGTGACGGTTCCCGCGCCCGCGAACGTCGAGGAGTTCACGAAGAGCTGGCCTGAGAACTTGGTGCTCGACCCGATCGTGACGGTGCAGGGCGTGTAGACCATCACGTTCAGGGACGCGGTCGCGGAGTCCTGGAAGTAGAAGCCGCCGCCGAGGTCGAGACGGGAGCCCGCCGCGCACGTCGGCTGGCCGTCAGCCGTGTCGTCGGGGTTCAGCAGCCACAGCCGGTGCTCACCCGCGCCGCCGGCCTTGAACCCGCCGCCGCCGCCCGCCGGGCCCGAGCCGAACTGGATCGACTTGGCGAAGATGGCCACGTCGGAGGTGAAGGTGAACACGTCAGCTCCGCTGCCGAGCGCGAACGTCGAGCATCCCATCGCGTTGACGAGCCCCGGACGGCTCGCGAAGAAGTCGAGCGCAGCCTGGAAGTTGGCGCGCGAGCAGTTCGTTCCCATGTCGTATTCGACGAACCCGGCCCACATCGAGGGGTCGTAGGTGTAGTCGATCCACACGGGAACGACCGGCTCCGCTTCGATCTCCCACGGCGACGTGCCCGTGACCGCGGGGTGGGTCGGGGCCTGCAGGTTGGGGATGTTCATCCAGTTGGGCTTCGAGACCGCCGTGCGCGAGACCACCTTCGTGGTGTTGTACGTGCCGTTCGTGATCGTGATGCCGGAGTACGACCAGATGCCCTTGTTGAAGACGCCGCCGCCCAGGGTGATGTTCTTGGCGGTGATGTTGCCGTTGTAGGTGGCCCAGCCGCTCGCCGTGAAGTTGTTGAGCGCGTGGATGTCGCCGTGATAGGTGCCGTTCGAGATCTCCACGTTGTTCGCGCGCATCTTGCCGCCCACGTTCGCACCACCGGTGCCCTTGAGCGTTCCGGAGACCCATGCTGTGCCCGTGATGCCGCAGCCGCCCTCGACCGTGAGGTTGCCGTTGGCGACGACGATGTTCGTGACAGCCGCCATGCCGCCGTTGCAGAGGATGTCGCCATTGCGGAAGATGATGTCGATAGGCAGACCGTCGGCGGTGAGCAGTCGTCCGCCGCTGCCGAGGGATCCGCCGTTGTAGCCGAACACTGCGGGACCGTTCGCCACGATCGTCGTGGGCTGCGCGGGAGTGGTGAGAACCGCTTCGAGAGTGGACTCGTCGCGCCCGGACTTCCCCGTGACGCCCTTCGCATCGGCGACGCCCGAGGTGAGGATGCGCACGTCGACGCTGGCGCTCGAGGGGCAGCCGGGCGAGCTCGCCCATCCCGAGCCGACGCGCGGATACACCTCTGCTCGGTATTCCGGCGTCTCG
>JAEYUT010000093.1 GCA_023432305.1 Actinomycetes bacterium | reverse complement strand
GAGCAGGGCGGCGCGACCCCCGATCCTGAGGCGCCGCCTCTGGTTCGTTCGAATACCCGGCGCGACACGCCGCGCGGCTATCGAACATCGGTTCGATTCTCGGTAGTCTCCTTCACAGGATCCGTCGAAGCACACCGTCGACAGTTCCGCCCCTCCTCCGGCGCGATGTCGGAGGCCGGGCGTAACGTCGCCGATGTCCTTCACGGAGACGACAGCCCTGTCGAAGGGGTGCGCACCTGGCTACATCGGTCCGCACAGGGACGACAGCCGATGGGCGCATGGAACACGACATTCAAGGAGACAGGCACATGGCTTCAGCAGCCGACCGCGAGAAGGCCCTCGAGACCGCTCTCGCACAGATCGACCGTCAGTTCGGCAAGGGAACCGTCATGCGCCTCGGCAGCGACGAGCGCGCTCCCGTCGCCGTCATCCCCACGGGTTCCATCGCGCTCGACGTGGCTCTCGGCATCGGCGGGCTCCCGCGAGGCCGCATCATCGAGATCTACGGACCGGAGTCGTCGGGTAAGACGACCCTCACGCTCCACGCGATCGCGAACGCGCAGCGCAACGGCGGGATCGCCGCCTTCATCGACGCGGAGCACGCGCTCGACCCCGAGTACGCCAAGAAGCTCGGCGTCGACATCGACGCGCTCCTCGTCTCGCAGCCCGACACCGGTGAGCAGGCCCTCGAGATCGCCGACATGCTCGTGCGCTCCGGCTCGATCGACCTCATCGTCGTCGACTCCGTCGCGGCGCTCGTGCCCCGCGCCGAGATCGAGGGCGAGATGGGCGACAGCCACGTGGGTCTGCAGGCGCGCCTCATGTCGCAGGCGCTCCGCAAGCTCACGGGTGGTCTCAACTCCACCCAGACCACGATGATCTTCATCAACCAGCTGCGCGAGAAGATCGGCGTGTTCTTCGGCAGCCCTGAGACGACCGCCGGCGGCAAGGCGCTCAAGTTCTACGCGTCGGTGCGCCTCGACATCCGCCGCATCGAGACCCTCAAGGACGGCACCGAGGCGGTCGGAAACCGCACGCGCGTCAAGGTCGTCAAGAACAAGATGGCTCCGCCCTTCAAGCAGGCCGAGTTCGACATCCTGTACGGCGTCGGCATCTCGCGCGAGGGCAGCCTCATCGACTACGGCGTCGAGCACGGCATCGTCAAGAAGTCGGGTGCATGGTACACGTACGAGGGCGACCAACTGGGTCAGGGCAAGGAGAACGCCCGCAACTTCCTGCTGCAGAACCCCGACATGGCCAACGAGATCGAGCAGAAGATCCTCGCGAAGCTCGGCGTCGGCGCAGCGGGCAAGGCGGCCCAGGCGGAGTCCTCGAACGTCGAGCAGATCGGCGACAAGCTCGCGGCGCGCAAGGCCGCCGGGGCGTAGGCAGATAAGGCACACCATGGATGAGAGCGTCGACCGGTTGGCCCCCGTCAGCTACCTGTTCGGATCGCCTGATTCGCGGCCTCGCGCTGCAGAGGCTCCGCAGGATCGCGACGATGCCGACCGGTCGGCGGCTCAGATCCGCTCCATCCGGGCGGATGTGGCGGCCTGGAACGACTCGTGGGGCGACGATGTTCCCGAGACCGGGCCCCTCGATGTCGACCTCGAGCGCGTCTGCATGAAGGCTCTTGGGCGCCGCTCGCTCTCGCAGCGCGAGCTGGAACGTCTTCTGCGAGACCAGACCGACGACGAGACCGCGGTCGCCGCGGAGATCGAACGGCTCACGCGCGTCGGGCTGCTCGACGACGAGGCGCTCGCGCAGAGCCTCGTCGCCTCGCTCCAGGAGCGCAAGGGTCTCGGTCGCACGGCGATCGCGGCCGAGCTCACTCGCCGACTCCTCTCGCCTGCCGCGATCGAATACGCCCTCGAACTCGTCGACACCGGCGACGAACTCGCGCGCGCCGCCGAGCTCGCCCGCAAGCGCGCGGGGCAGCTGACTAACCTCGATCGCGACGCCGCTGTGCGCCGGCTCACCGGCTACCTCGCCCGGCGAGGGTACTCCGGAAGCACGCTGCGAGCGGCCGTCGACCAGGCTCTGCCCCAGCAGCCGCGTTCGAAGGTGCGCTTCTCCTAGCGGACGTAGACTGTCGGCACCATGACCCTGCTCGACGCCGGCCCCGAGAAGCGGGCCGAATCCGCCCCGCGCACCTACGAGGTGCGCACCTTCGGCTGCCAGATGAACGTGCACGACTCCGAGCGCCTCTCCGGATCGCTCGAAGCCGCTGGCTATGTTCCCGCCACCGACGGCGAGGCCGACATCGTCGTCATCAACACGTGCGCCGTGCGCGAGAACGCCGACAACAAGCTCTACGGCACCCTCGGCCATCTCGCGAAGTCCAAGCGCGAGCACGAGGGCATGCAGATCGCCGTCGGCGGCTGCCTCGCACAGAAGGACAAGAACGTCATCCTCGAGAAGGCGCCGTGGGTCGACGTCGTCTTCGGCACGCACAACATGGGTGCGCTTCCGACGCTTCTCGAACGCGCACGCCACAACGGCGAAGCGCAGATGGAGATCCTCGAAGCCCTCGAGGTGTTCCCCTCGACGCTCCCCACCAAGCGCGACAACACTTACTCCGGGTGGGTCTCGATCTCCGTGGGCTGCAACAACACGTGCACCTTCTGCATCGTGCCGTCGCTGCGCGGCAAGGAGAAGGACCGCCGTCCGGGTGACATCCTCGCTGAGATCCAGGCGCTCGTCGATGACGGCGCCATCGAGGTCACGCTCCTCGGCCAGAACGTCAACTCCTACGGCGTTGAGTTCGGCGATCGCCAGGCGTTCAGCAAGCTCCTGCGTGCAGCCGGCCAGATCGAGGGTCTCGAGCGCATCCGCTTCACGAGCCCGCACCCCGCGGCGTTCACCGACGACGTCATCGATGCGATGGCCGCGACGCCGAACGTCATGCCCCAGCTGCACATGCCGCTGCAGTCGGGCTCGGACCGCATCCTCAAGTCGATGCGCCGCTCATACCGCTCCGAGCGCTTCCTCGGCATCCTCGACCGCGTGCGCGCCAAGATCCCGCACGCCGCGATCTCGACCGACATCATCGTCGGCTTCCCCGGTGAGACCGAGGAGGACTTCCAGGAGACCCTGCGTGTCGTCGAGCAGGCGCGCTTCGCCTCGGCCTTCACCTTCCAGTACTCGATCCGCCCCGGCACGCCTGCGGCCACCATGGAGGACCAGGTGCCCAAGGAGGTCGTGCAGGAGCGCTACGAGCGTCTCGTCGCGCTCCAGGAGCGGGTATCGGGCGAGGAGGCGCAGAAGCTCGTCGGCCAGCCGGTTGAGGTGCTCGTGGCGGCGGCGGAGGGGCGTCGTGACGACGAAACTCACCGGATGTCGGGTCGCGCCGAGGACAATCGTCTCGTGCACTTCGATGTGCCGTCCGGCCCCGCACCGCGCCCGGGCGACGTCGTGAGCGTCGTCGTCACGCGCGCGACCCCGCACTTCCTCATCGCAGCGCCCGAGTCGGACACCCTGCCGATCCGACGCACCCGCGCAGGCGACGCCTGGGAGCGCGCCGAGGCCGAGTCGTGCGGCGTGCCTGCGCCGGGCGCCTCCGGGGGGCGCGCCGTCAACATCGGCCTGCCGACCATCCGCCCTCGCGAGTGACGGGCCTCATCGCGATCGTCGGTGCCACAGGCACCGGCAAGACCGCGCTGTCGCTCGACCTCGCCGAGCGGATCGCCGCTGACGGCGGGGCCGTCGAGATCGTCAACGCCGACGCCATGCAGCTCTACCGCGGCATGGACATCGGCACAGCGAAGCTCCCTGCTGATGAGCGTCGCGGCATCCCGCATCACCTGTTCGATGTGCTCGAGCCCCGAGACGAGGCGAGCGTGGCGCGCTACCAGGTGGAGGCGCGCGCCGTCATCGACGACATCGTCGCGCGCGGAGCGACGCCGATCCTCGTGGGCGGCAGCGGGCTCTACGTGTCGAGCGTCGTGCACGACTTCCGCTTCCCCGGAACGGATGCCGACGTCCGCGAGCGCCTCGAAGCGGAGCTCGAGGTGCTCGGCCCTGGCACGCTGCACCTGCGACTGCGGGAGCTCGACCCCCAGGCCGCCGAGGCGATCGGCCCGCACAACGGGCGCCGGCTCGTGCGGGCGCTCGAAGTTATCGAGATCACGGGCGAGCCGTTCGGTTCGGGGCTGCCGGAAGACGGTGCCACATGGCGTCCGACGGTCACCCTCGGCGTGCGACTCGACCGAGCGGCCCTCGTGCCGCGGCTCGACGCGCGCGTCGACCACATGTGGCGATCGGGACTGCTCGACGAGGTCGAGCGCCTCCGCCCCGCGGGCCTCGGCGTGACCGCGAGTCGCGCGATCGGATACGCACAGGCCCTCGCGCAGCTCGACGGCGTGATGACCGAGCCCGAGGCGATCGCCGAGACGCAGGCGCTCACGCGCAAGTACGCCCGGCGTCAGGTCTCGTGGTTCCGGCGCGGGCGGGATACCGTGTGGCTCGATGCAGAGGACCCGGCACGCATCGAGTCGGCGCACGCGGCCGTCCGCGCTGCCGAAGCTAGGCTTTCAGGGTGAGCATCGACATCGCCTTCACCAAGGGGCACGGCACCGGCAACGACTTCGTCCTCTTCTCGGACCCCGACGGTGCGATCGAGCTCGACGCTCAGGATCTCGCGTTCCTCGCTGACCGCCACTTCGGCATCGGCGGCGACGGCGTCATCCGCGCCGTGCGCTCGGCGAACATCGCCGAGGGCGCCGCGACCCTCGCCGAGGATCCGACTGCCGAATGGTTCATGGACTACCGCAACGCCGACGGAAGCGCCGCCGAGATGTGCGGGAACGGCATCCGCGTGTACGGCGCCTATCTGCTCGCTCAGGGCCTCATCGACCTCGCGATCGGCGAGACCATCCCGATCGGCACCCGCGCCGGTGTGAAGCACCTGGCACGGCTGGCAGACGGCTTCGAGGTCGACCTCGGGCCGTTCGTGGTCGCCGGGGAGGCGATGGTGTCTGCGCGGCGTCTGCAGGTCGACCGACCGGGGCTGGCCGTCGGCGTCGGCAATCCGCACGTCGTCGTGGCGCTGGCCGACGATGCTGAGCTCGACGCTCTCGACCTCACCGAAGCCCCCATTCTGACTCCTGCGCCCCCGGCCGGCGCCAACGTCGAGTTCGTGGTGCCCGCGGAGCCGCTCGTGCAGGGTGGCGTGGGGCGCATCCGGATGCGCGTGCACGAGCGCGGCAGCGGAGAGACGCTCTCGTGCGGCACCGGTGCCGCCGCGGCCGCCCTCGCCACGCGCTCATGGGCAGGGGCAGGTGCACCCGACGCGTGGCGCGTGCAGGTGCCCGGGGGAGAGGTCGGTGTGCGCATCGCCGAGGTGGGCGACGCGCAGCACGTGTTCCTCAGCGGTCCCGCGGATCTCGTGTACGAGGGGTCCATCGCGCTCTGAGCGCGAGGCGTCGGCGTCAGGCCGCCGGCGCTCAGCCGACCGCGACGCTCAGCCGCGGATCACGTCGATGGGCTGCGTGAGCCCGGTACCCGAACGGTGCCGCACCCGCAGCACACGGAACCCTTTGCTGGTGGTCGCCCGCGAGACCGCGAAATCGCTCGGAAGCTCGCTCTGCAGCCACCGCTGCAGCGAATCCGAACCGAGGTTCCGCGCGACGACGAGCCAGGCGTCCGAACCGAGATCGAGGCGCGGCAGCCAGCGGCTGAGCATCGAGTGCAGTTCGTTCTTGCCGACGCGGATGGGCGGGTTCGACCAGATCGTGCGGAAGACGACGTCGTCGGGCACGTCGTCCGGACGCACCGCGCGGATGTTGTCGAGCCCGTGGGCCTCCGCGTTGCGTCGCACCATGTCGAGCGCGCGCTCATTGACGTCGACCGCCCACACGGTCGCGTGCGGCGATTCGAGGGCGAGCGTGAGCGAGATGGGCCCCCAGCCGCAGCCGAGGTCCAGGAAGTCGCCGCCGGGCGGCGGGGCCGGCACGTTGCCGAGCAGCACCTGCGTGCCGATGTCGACGCGCTCGGGGCTGAACATCCCGCCTGCCGTCGTGACCGTCAGATCGCGGCCGGCGAGACGCACCTGGATGGTCCGCAGCACCGCATCTCCGGAGGGAGTCTGCGAGAAGTAGTGCTCGGGGGGCATGCTGGGAACTTACCCGAAACGAGTGACTAGGGTTAACGGGAACATGACTGACACCCCCGAAGACGTGACACGCGACCACGACGACGACGCCGCGGCCGACGACCTCGACCGCATTCTCGCGCGCGACGAGCAGCGTGCGGGGGTGCGCGTGTTCGACGGGCGCGCCGCCGCACTCCAGGACGACGCGACCGCCGACGGCGGGGACCTCGACGGGGAGCAGTTGGACCGTCAGGAGCGCGCGGCGCTGCGCCGTGTGGGTGGACTCTCCACCGAGCTCGAGGATGTCACCGAGGTCGAGTATCGGCAGGTGCGCCTGGAGAACGTCGTCCTCGTCGGCGTCTACTCGCACTCCGACAGCGTCGAGGATGCCGAGAACTCGCTGCGCGAACTCGCCGCCCTCGCCGAGACCGCGGGCGCTGTCGTGCTCGATGGCCTGCTGCAGCGTCGACCGCATCCCGACCCCGCCACCTACCTCGGTCGTGGCAAGGTTCAGGAGCTCGCGGCGATCGTCGCATCCCTCGGCGCCGACACGGTCGTGGCCGATGCGGAGCTGTCGCCGAGCCAGCGTCGCGCGCTCGAAGATGCTGTGAGGGTGAAGGTCATCGACCGCACCGCCGTCATCCTCGACATCTTCAGCCAGCACGCCAAGTCCCGCGAGGGCAAAGCCCAGGTGGAGCTGGCCCAGCTCGAGTATCTGCTGCCGCGTCTGCGCGGATGGGGTGAGTCGATGTCCCGTCAGGCCGGTGGGCAGGCGGCCGGCGGCCAGGGGATGGGCTCCCGCGGACCGGGTGAGACCAAGATCGAGCTCGACCGTCGCCGCATCCACACCCGCATGGCGAAGCTGCGCCGCCAGATCAAGGGGTTCGCGCCCGCCCGCGAGGCCAAGCGCGCCAACCGCGACCGATTCCAGGTGCCCGCCGTCGCGATCGCCGGGTACACCAACGCCGGCAAATCGAGCCTGCTGAACCGGATCACGCGCGCCGGGGTGCTGGTTGAGAACACGCTGTTCGCGACCCTCGACCCCACGGTGCGCCGCAGCCGCACGCCCGATGGGCGCGTGTTCACGATCGCCGACACCGTCGGGTTCGTGCGCAACCTCCCGCACCAGCTCGTGGAGGCGTTCCGCTCGACCCTCGAGGAGGTCGCCTCCTCGGACCTCGTGCTCCACGCCGTCGACGGCTCGCATCCTGACCCGGCGTCGCAGATCGCCACCGTGCGCGACGTGCTCGGCGAGGCTGGTGCGCGCGATGTGCCCGAGCTCATCGTGTTCACCAAGGCCGATCTTCTCGACGACGACCGTCGGATGGAGCTGCGTGGTCTCGAGGCGGACAGCATCTTCGTGTCCGCCCGCACGGGCGAGGGCATCGATGCGCTCATGGAGCAGATCGCGAAGCGCCTGCCGACGCCCGACGTCGAGCTGGACATCCTCATCCCCTACGATCGGGGCGACCTCGTGACGCTCGCGCATGACCGTGCACGCGTCATGGAGACTCACTACGAGGAAGGCGGCACGCGCATCCGCGTCCAGGCGAGCGCTGCCGTCGCCAACCAGCTCGAGAGCGCCGTCACGGACGCGTAGCGCACTCGCGTCCTCGCGCGCGTCCCACGGTGTCGCGCGGGGCCTGCGGGTGCGCCGGACGGACCGCGGGGCTCAGACCGAGCGCAGGACCGCGACGACCTTGCCGAGCACTTCGGCGTGGTCGCCGAGGATCGGCTCGAACGCCGAATTGCGCGGCAGCAGCCAGGTGTGGCCGTCGCGCTGACGGAACACCTTGACGGTGGCTTCGCCATCGAGCATCGCCGCGACGATGTCGCCGTTCTCGGCGTCGCGCTGTTCGCGCACCACGACCCAGTCGCCGTCGCAGATCGCGGCGTCGATCATGGATTCGCCGGAGACCTTGAGCATGAAGAGGTCGCCCTTGCCGACGAGCTGGCGGGGGAGCGGGAAGATCTCCTCCACCTGCTGCTCGGCTGTGATGGGAACACCCGCGGCGATGCGGCCGACGAGCGGCACCATCGCGGCGTCGCCGACGGGCGCGTTCGGAACGTCGTCGGAGGTGGAGGGCAGATCGATGAGCACCTCGAGGGCCCGAGGACGATTGGGGTCGCGTCGCAGGTAGCCGGCGAGCTCGAGCTGGTTGAGCTGATGCGTGACGCTCGAGAGCGAGGCGAGACCTACGGCGTCGCCGATCTCCCGCATGCTCGGCGGATAGCCCTGGGTCGAGACGGCGCGCTGGATGACCTCCAGGATCGCCATCTGCTTCTCGCTGAGGCTCTTGCGGCGCCGCGTCGCGCTGCGTTCGCCGGCGTACTCGCTGTCGCTCATCGGCGTCTCCCACGGGTCGGGGGATGCGATGTCGGTGGTCCGTGATCGGATGCATCCCGTTGATCGAAACTGTATCCGCTTCGGCGGATCCGGACAAACATCTGTTCGAGTGTGTCGCGGCCCCCGCGCCATGACATTGCGGGATTCCTCGGGAAATCCGGCGAGAACCACTTGAACATATGTTCGATCGAATGTATGTTCGGAACACAGCTTCGCATCCGCCCTCCCGGCCGAGGGCGGATGCGGCAGCTGTCCACTACTCCCGAGAGCAGGAGGCACCCATGAGCACCACCGCACTCGCACCCGCGACCACCGCACTGCCGGCCATGACTCCGCGTCTGCGTCTCACGCGCCGCGGCCGTATCGTCTTCGGCACGCTGCTCGCGGCGCCTCTCGCACTCGTCCTCGCGATCTCCGCGTTCTCCTCGCAGCCCGCGCAGGCTGGCTCAGCGACGTCATCCGCCACCTTCGAGTACGTGACGGTCGCCTCGGGCGAATCGCTCTGGGAGCTCGCCGAGTGGATCGCGCCCGAGTCCGACCCGCGCGACGTCATCGCGGCTATCGTGTCGCTCAACCAGCTGCCGACCACGGACGTGCACCCGGGGCAGCGCCTCGCCGTTCCGGCCGCCTACTCCAGCTGAGGCGCCTCGGCATCCCGGTGGGCGCGGAGGGCGGACATCCTGTCCAGGCCGGGATCATTAGGATTTCCGAGTGACCGCACTCTCCGATCTCCCCATCCGCGACGACCTCCGAGGCCTCACGCCGTACGGTGCCCCCCAGAAGCACGTGCGGTACGCGCTGAACGTCAACGAGAACACCCACCCCATCCCGGAGCCCGTCGCCCGTCACATCGTCGAATCACTCGCGCAGGCGGTGCTCACCGCGAACCGCTACCCCGACCGCGAGTTCACCCAGCTGCGCGAATCGCTCGCCCGCTACCTCGGCCACGGCATCACCGCCGAGCAGATCTGGGCTGCCAACGGATCGAACGAGATCATCCAGCAGCTCCTGCAGGCGTTCGGCGGCCCTGGACGGAGTGTGCTCGGCTTCCCTCCCACGTACTCGATGCACTCGATCATCGCCGCAGGCTCCGGCACGCAGTGGATCGCCGCGGAGCGCGACGCCGACTTCGAGATCAGCCCCGAGACCGTGGTCGCTGCGATCCAGAAGCACCAGCCCGATCTCGTGTTCCTGTGCGCGCCGAACAACCCCACCGGCACCGCGCTGCCGCTGGCGACGATCGAGGCCGCCTACGACGCGACCGACGGCATCGTCTTCGTCGATGAGGCGTATGCCGAGTTCATGCCCAAGGGCAACCCCAGTGCGCTCAGCCTGCTTCCGGGCCGCGAGCGCCTGGTGATCTCGCGCACCATGAGCAAGGCGTTCGCCTTCGCCGGTGTGCGGGTCGGCTACCTCGCCGGCGACCCGGCGATCGCCGACGCCCTGCGTCTCGTGCGCCTGCCGTACCACCTGTCTGCGCTCACACAGGCGGCGGCGGTGGCGGCCCTCGACCACGCTCCTGCGATGCTCGCGATGGTCGACGACATCGCAGCGCAGCGCGACCGCATCATCGCCGAGCTGCCCGCCCTCGGATACCGGGCCTGGCCGAGCGAATCGAACTTCGTCCTCTTCGACGGCGTTGCCGACCCGAAGGCCACGTTCGAGGCGCTCCTCGAGCGCGACATCCTCATCCGCGATGTGGGGATCCCGAATTCGCTGCGCGTCACCGCCGGCACTCGTGAGGAGACCGACTTCTTCCTCGCCTCGCTTGCGGAGCTCGGCCCCGGTGGGGCCCGCGCGGATCAGTAGACTCGAGCTATGACGACACACCGCACCGCGCGTCTCAGCCGCCAGACCAGCGAGTCGAGCATCGAGCTGACGCTCGACCTCGACGGCACCGGCGCATCCGACATCCAGACGACGGTGCCATTCTTCGACCACCTCCTCACCGCCTTCGCGAAGCACTCGCTCGTCGACCTCACGGTGCGAGCGAGCGGCGACACCGACATCGACGTGCACCACACCGTCGAGGACACCGGAATCGTGCTCGGGCAGGCGATCAAGCAGGCGCTCGGCGACAAGTCGGGCATCGGCCGCTACGGCGATGCCCTGGTGCCGCTCGACGAGGCCCTCGTGCAGGCGGTCGTCGATGTGTCCGGTCGCCCGTACCT
>JAEYUT010000074.1 GCA_023432305.1 Actinomycetes bacterium | reverse complement strand
CAACGCGGGCATCTTCCTCGGTGCCGCCGAGTCGATGCGCGCCGTCGTTCCCGCTGGTGCGTGGGGTGAAGCCGCCGACGTCTACGCGAAGGCGTGGGACGAGCTGCCCGAGCCCGCCCAGGACCTCGACCTCGCGAAGAAGCTCCTCGACGAGGCGGGCTACGACGGATCCGAGATCACGCTCGTCTACCCCACCAGCATCGAAGAGCAGGTGAAGGTTGCCACGGTGATCGCGGACGCCGCCCAGTCGGTCGGCCTCAACGTGGTGCTCATGCCGCTCCCGATCGCTGACTACCTCGCCATCTACGGAAGCGTGGAGGCCCGCGAGGGTGTCGACACCTTCATGTCGGTCGGCTACCTCGACTTCGCTGACCCGGCGGCGTACTACCAGTACTTCCAGACCGGTGGCTTCTACAACTTCGGTGAGTACTCCGACCCGGACTACGACGCTGCGATGACCGCGGCTCTCGCCGAGTTCGACGCCAGCAAGCGTGCTGAGCACGTTGCGGTCGCCCAGAAGATCGCGGCCGAGTCGGCCATGTTCATCCCGGTGAACTCGGACTACCTCAACGTGTTCTACTCGGATGAGCTGACCGGTCTGCTCGCGGCGCCGTCCTTCAAGTACGGCCCCTGGCTGCCTAACCTCGGCGGCAAGTAATAACCCCTCCGGGGCCGGCCCTCTCCGGCCGGCCCCGGAACCCCGAAAGGCAGGCACATGATCCGGTGGATCGCCTCCCGGCTGGCGGCAGCGCTCATCACGCTCTTCGTAGCGTCGATCGCGGTGTTCGGCAGCCTCAAACTCGTTCCTGGGGATCCGATCTCCGCGATCACTTCTGGTGCGCGGCTGACGGACGAGCAGAAAGACGCCCTGCGTGAGCAGCTCGGACTGAACCAGGACTTCATCACCGGATACTTCACCTGGTTCTCGGGTGTGCTCCAGTTCGACTTCGGTCGTTCCTTTGTCTACGGCAGCCCCGTCACCGACATCGTCGGCGCACGGATGACGACCAGCACCACGCTGGTGCTGTACGCCCTGCTGCTGACGCTCATCATCGGCCTGACCGTGGCCCTCATCTCGGCGCTCAAGCCGGGAGTCGTCGACCAGGCGCTGCTCGCCATCACGAGCGCGTTCATCGCCACCCCGTCGTTCATCGTGGCGCTCGTGCTGCTCGGTGTCTTCGCGGTGAACCTGCGCTGGTTCCCCGCCACCGGATCCGGTACCGGATTCATCGACCAGCTCTACCACCTCACGCTTCCCGCAATTGCGATGGCGCTCGTCACCTTCGGTCTTCTGGCTCGGGTGCCGCGGGAGCGTTTCAAGGAAGAGCTCGCGAGCGAGCATGTGGAAGTTGCGCGCAGCCGCGGCGTCGGCATGCCGACCATCGTGCGTCGCCACGTGCTGCGCAACTCGCTCGCGCCGATCGTGACGCTCTCTGCCCTGCTCGTGTCGTCCCTGTTCATCGGCGCCGCCGTCGTGGAGACGGCCTTCGGCGTCGACGGCGTCGGGCAGCTTCTCGTGAGCTCCATCAACCGCCGTGACTTCCCGGTTGTGCAGGCCATCTCGCTGCTGTCGGTGACGCTCTTCGTCGTCACCAGCACGATCGCTGACCTGCTCATGCCCCTCATCGACCCTCGGGTCCGCACGGTCGGAGCAACGCGATGATCCTGACCTCCGCCTCCCGCGAAGCGCGAGTGCGCCGACGCCGCCCGAAGCCGCGCGGCCTTGTGATCGCCGCCATCGCGGTGATCTCGACGATGGCGCTCGCCGCGCTGCTCGCACCCGTGCTTGCGCCGTACAGCCAGTCGCAGACCGACCTCATGAACACCCTGTCGGCACCCAGCGCGGCACACCCCCTGGGCACCGACTCGATGGGTCGCGACACGCTCTCGCGCCTGCTGTACGGGGCGCAGCTCAGCCTGCTCGCACCGCTCGCCGTCGTCCTGCTCACGACCGTGGTCGGAACGATCATCGGCCTCATCGCCGCGCGCGTCGGGGGAGTTCTCGACCTTCTGCTCTCGCGTGGAATGGACATCGTCTACGCCTTCCCGGCGCTGCTGCTCGCCATGCTCTCGGTGGCGATCTTTGGACCCGGCCTCGTCGCACCGGTATGCGCCCTCGCGATCGCGTACGTGCCGTTCATCGGCCGTCTGGTGCGCAACGCCGCACAGCAGGAGCAGGCCAAGCCGTACGTCGGCGCTCACGCCGTCATGGGCTTCAGCGGAACGTGGATCACCATCCGCCACATCCTTCCCAACATCGTTCCGATGCTGATGGCGCAGTCCACCCTCGCGTTCGGTTACGCGATGATCGACCTCGCCGCGCTCTCCTACCTGGGGCTCGGCGTGCAGCCGCCGCAGGCGGACTGGGGATCGATGATCGCCGCCAGCCAGAGCGCCGTTCTGCAGGGATCTATGTGGAGCTTCCTGTTCCCGGGCGTCGCGGTGATCCTCACCGTCTTGTCGGTGAACATCATCGGCTCGGCACTGACCGACCGATTCGGCGCTGTGGGAGGCAAGCGATGACCACGACCGCACCCGCCGTTGCGGCTCCGGCCGACCCGCTCGTGATCAGCGGACTCACCCTCTCGGTCGCCCCCGGTGGCGACGAGCGACCCCTGCTCGACGGGATCGACATCCGCGTCGGTGTGGGCGAGATCGTCGGCCTCGTCGGGGAGTCCGGCTCGGGCAAGAGCGTCACCTCGCGTTCGGCGCTCGGTCTGTTCCCGGCCACCAGCACCGTCACCGGATCGGTCGTCGTCGACGGGGTCGAGCTTGTGGGCGCCAGCGCAGAAGCCACCCGCGACGTGCGCCTCGGCCGTGCCGCGATGATCTTCCAGGATCCGCGCAGCGCCGTGAACCCCGTTCGCCGCGTGGGCGACTTCCTCACTGAGGGCCTCCGTGCGCGCGGGGTTCCCGCCCGCGTCGCGGCGCAGAAAGCGGTCACGCTTCTGGCCGAGGTGGGCATCCGGGAACCCGAGAACGCGATGCGGAAGTTCCCGCACGAGTTCTCGGGCGGCATGCTGCAGCGCATCGTGATCGCGGCCGCCCTCTCGGCAGAGCCGCGACTGCTGCTCGCCGACGAAGCGACCACCGCGCTCGACGTCACCACCCAGGCCGAGGTCGTCGCGCTGCTCAAGCG
>JAEYUT010000047.1 GCA_023432305.1 Actinomycetes bacterium | reverse complement strand
CGATGAGCTTGAGCACGATGTCGTCGCGGAGGTCCGCGTGCTGGTCGACGGGCGTGACGGGGAAGTAGCCGCCCTTGTAGGGGGTCTTGTTGGCGAGGTTGCCGCCCTCTTCCTCACGGCCCGAGTTCCACGCCGCCTCCGAGGAGTCCACCTCGTAGAAGCTCTTGTTCTGCTTCACCTCGAAGCGCACATCGTCGAAGATGAAGAACTCCGCCTCGGGCGCGAAGAACGCGGTGTCGGCGATGCCGGTCGAGGCGAGGAACTTCTCGGCCTTCTTCGCCACCTGACGCGGGTCGCGGCCATAGACCTCACCCGTGCGGGGGTTGTAGATGTCGAAGACGATCACGAGCGTGCGGTTGTCGCGGTACGGGTCGATGAACGCCGTGCTCACGTCGGGGATCAGCTGGAGGTCCGACTCGTGGATCGACTGGAAGCCGCGGATCGAGGAGCCGTCGAACAGCTGCCCGTCCGTGAAGAACGACTCGTCGATGGCGGAGGCGGGCAGGTTGAAGTGCTGCTGGATTCCCGGCAGGTCGGTGAATCGGACGTCGACGAACTTGACATCCGTGTCCTTGATGAACTTCAGCACCTCGGATGAGTCGCTGAACAGAGGCTTGGACATGGGTGTATCTCCAGTGGCATGTATCGGGGTTCGGCTGCGGATGCCGCCACGCATGAGGCTAGAGGGAGGGCATTTCCCTGCCATGACCGAATTGTTTCGGCCATGTTACGGAGGGGAATCTAGAGTGGATCGGGTGAGCAGTGCACCCGAGACGCAGCCCGAATCCCGTTGGCCCGGCGAGCGTCTGGGACTTCCCGCCACAGGGCCGCGCTCCGTGGCCCGATTCGGCCGCCGCCTTGCGGCGCTCGCCATCGACTGGGCGCCCGCGTACTTCCTGTCGTGGACCTTCTTCCCGACGCCGAACGGCGCGGACCCGTTCGTGAATCTGGCGATCTTCGCGGTGCTGCAGTACGTGTTCCTGGTGACCCTCAACGGAAGTCTCGGCCACATCATCATGCGCATGCGCGTGGTTCCCCTCGCAGGCGGCTACCTGGGATTCTGGCGCCCCGCGGTGCGGACGATCCTGCTGTGCCTGCTCATCCCCGCGCTCATCTGGGACGTCGATCAGCGCGGGCTCCACGACAAGATCGCGGGCACTGTGCTCGTTCGCGTCTGAGCCTCGAACGCTGCCGGATCGCTCGCATTCCGATACGGGAATGCAGAACGCGCGACCGCCGAGGCGATCGCGCGTTCTGAGAGTCGCGGGGGTCAGCGAGGGCGTGGAGCGCGCAGACGCGTCGGGTCGATGCCGGCGGGGATGCCCCAGCCCTTGACCTTCTTGACCGAGGTGACGCGCTTGTCGACCGTCAGGATCTCGGCCTTCGTCAGCTTCTTGGGGAACTTCTTCATCGCACGCGGGAGCCGGTAGAGCTCGATCGACTCGGGGTCCGGCCCGACGTGCAGCTCGTACACCGGAACCGTGGGAACGAGACGACCGAGGTTCGCGCGCTCCTTGTCGAGCATCGGCTGGGTGCGCGAGATCGGACCTTCGCTGATGAGCACGATGCCCGGCTTGCCGACCGCGCGATACACCGCGTCCATGGTGCGCGGGCTGAACGCCACCGGCTCCTCGTTCGCGATCCAGCTGCGACGCAGACCGTTCTTCAGCACCGCGCTGACCGCGCCCGGCTGACCGGCGATCTGCTGATACGCCGCGCGCTCGGCGCGCCGGCCGAGCACGATCATGCCGAGAAGCAGACCCACCATCACACCCGTGATGATCGTCAGCACGATGCTGAGCACGTTGCCGCCCGACAGCCACAGCGAGAACACCACGGATGCCGCGATCGGGGCGATGAACGCTACGAGCATCACCCAGGTGACGGTCGGATCGTGCCGACGCGTCATCTGGAACACCTGCCACATCTGCTTGAGGCGGCCGGGCTCCTTGTTCGTCTTCTCGCGCTTGATGCGTGCCATGCACACCAGCCTACGGCTTCCTACGACACCGCCTGTGCGAATCCGCGTTCGCCCTCGGCGAGGTGACGCAGGTGATCGGGGATGTCCCGGCCCTTCGCGAGCATCGACTGCGCCCACAGTCGTCCCGCCCGGTAGCTGGAGCGCACGAGAGGCCCGGCGAGCACCCCGAGGAAGCCGAGCTCCTCGGCCTCCTGCTTGATCTCGACGAACTCCTCAGGTCGCAGCCACGACGCCACGGGCAGGTGGCGAGGAGTGGGGCGCAGGTACTGGGTCACCGTGATGATGTCGCACCCCGCATCCCGCAGGTCGCGCAGCGCCTCCGAGATCTCGTGGCGCTCCTCGCCCATGCCGAGGATGAGGTTGGATTTCGTGATCAGCCCGGCGTCGCGCGCGGCCGTGATGACCCCGAGCGAGCGCTCGTAGCGGAACGCCGGCCGGATGCGCGTGAAGAGGCGCGGAACCGTCTCGACGTTGTGCGCGAAGACCTCCGGTCGCGACGAGAAGACCTCGGCGAGCAGGTCCGGGTTGCCGGAGAAGTCGGTGGCGAGGATCTCGACGCCCGTCTCCGGGTTGGCGGCGTGGATGGCGCGCACCGTCTCGGCGTGCAGCCACGCCCCTTCATCCGGAAGGTCGTCCCGCGCGACGCCCGTGACGGTGGCGTAGCGCAGCTGCATCCGAGTGACGGACTCGGCGACGCGACGCGGTTCGTCGGTGTCGTAGTCGGCGGGCTTGCCGGTGTCGATCTGGCAGAAGTCGCATCGGCGGGTGCACTGGCTGCCGCCGATGAGGAAGGTCGCCTCGCGATCCTCCCAGCATTCGAAGATGTTCGGGCAGCCGGCTTCCTGGCACACAGTGTGCAGGCTCTCCGACTTCACGAGCGACTGCAGGGCGGTGTACTCCGGCCCCATGCGAGCGCGCGTCCTGATCCACTCGGGCTTGCGTTCGAGCGGGACCTGCGCGTTGCGCGCCTCGATCCGCAGGAGCCTGCGCCCGTCCGGGGATGCGCTCATGCCACGACCTCCTGGAAGGCGCGAAGGCTCGGCCCCACGGCATCCGCGAAGCGAGCCGTCACCACGTTCACGACGTCGGTGGGGGTGACCGTGCGCCCGAGCTCCCTGCTGAGCGTCGTCACGCCCGCGTCGCGGATGCCGCACGCGACGATGCGCGCGTACGGCGCGAGATCGTTGCTGCAGTTGAGCGCGAACCCGTGGGTCGTGACGCCGTCCGAGACGCGGATGCCGATCGCGGCGATCTTGTCGTGCGGCGCCCCGTCACGCGGGATCCATACGCCGCTGCGCCCGTCCACGCGCTCTCCGTGCACCCCGAAGTCGCCGATCACGTCGATCAGCAGCTGTTCGAGACGCCGGACGTAGGCGACGACGTCGATCGGATCCGCCAGGCGCACGATGGGGTAGCCGACGAGCTGCCCCGGTCCGTGCCAGG
>JAEYUT010000353.1 GCA_023432305.1 Actinomycetes bacterium | reverse complement strand
GATCAACACCCTGCGCGCCTACGGCGCCCAGGTCGTGGTGTGCCCCACCTCGGTCGCACCCGAGAGCCCCGACTCGTACTACTCCGTCTCGGACCGCCTCGCGCGCGAGATCCCGGGAGCCTTCAAGCCCGACCAGTACTCCAACCAGAACGGTCCGCTCAGCCACTACGAGACCACCGGTCCCGAGATCTGGCGCGACACCGAGGGCAAGGTCACGCACTACGTCGCCGGTGTCGGCACGGGTGGCACGATCTCCGGTGCGGGCCGCTACCTCAAGGAGCAGAACCCGGACATCGTGGTGATCGGCGCCGACCCGGAGGGTTCGGTGTACTCCGGCGGATCGGGTCGCCCGTACCTGGTCGAAGGCGTCGGCGAGGACTTCTGGCCGACCGCCTACGACCCCACCGTGGTGGATGAGATCATCGCGTCGAGCGACGCGGAGTCGTTCGAGTTCACGCGTCGTCTCGCACGCGAGGAAGGGCTGCTCGTGGGCGGCTCCTCCGGTCTCGCCGTCGCCTCGGGCCTGAAGGCCGCGAAGAACCTGGGGCCCGATGACGTCATGGTCATCCTGCTGCCGGATGGCGGCCGCGGCTACCTCGGCAAGATCTTCAACGACCGCTGGATGCGCTCCTACGGCTTCCTTCCGGCCGAGCAGGAGAAGACCGTCGCCGACATCGTGGGCACGAAGGAGGCCGAACTGTCGGGTCTCGTGCACGTGCACCCGAGTGACACCATCCGTCACGCGGTCGACAAGATGCGTCAGTTCGACATCTCCCAGATGCCCGTGCTGACCGCCGAGCCGCCCGTCGTGATGGGCGAGGTCGCCGGATCGATCGACGAGAAGAGCCTCATCGACGCCGTCTTCTCGGGGCGCGCCAAGATGTCCGACCCGCTCGCCGATTTCGTGCGCCCCGCGCTGCCGCTCATCGGCATGAACGACTCGATCGACGCGGCCCGCGAGGCCCTCGCCACCACCGATGCGCTCCTCGTCACGGCTGATGGCAAGCCCGCCGCCGTCGTCACCCGGCACGACCTGCTCGCCTTCCTCGCCGAGTAGTCGCGCCCCCGCACCCCAGAGACACCCCTCGAAAGCAGATCAGCACATGTCGACCGACGCACGCTTCACCGATTTCGCCACGCTCGCGATCCACGCGGGCCAGGACGCCGACCCCACCACGGGCGCAGTCATCCCGCCGCTCTACCAGTCGACGACCTACAAGCAGGACGGGGTCGGCGGCTTCCGCAACGGCTACGAGTACACCCGCGGCACGAACCCCACCCGCACGGCGCTCGAAACCCAGCTGGCGGCGCTCGAGGGCGGCGACCGCGCGCTGAGCTTCGCGTCGGGTCTCGCCGCTGAGGATGCGCTGCTGCGCTCGATCCTGAAGCCCGGCGACCACGTGCTCATGGGCAACGACGTCTACGGCGGCACCCACCGCCTCGTGAACCGTCTCGTGGTGCCGTGGGGCCTCGAGCTCTCGACCGTCGAGATGACCGACCTGGATGCGGTGCGCGCCGCCATCCGCCCCCACACGCGCGTGCTGTGGCTCGAGACTCCGTCGAACCCGCTCATGAAGATCAGCGACATCGAGGCGCTCGCCGCGATCGGTCATGAAGCCGGCGCGATCGTCGTCGTCGACAACACGTTCGCGTCTCCCTATCTGCAGCAGCCGCTGTCGCTCGGCGCGGATGTCGTCGTCCACTCGACGACGAAGTACATCGGCGGCCACAGCGACGTGCTGGGCGGCGCCGTGATCCTGAAGTCGGGCCTCGAGGTGCAGGGCGAGGAGCTCGCCGACCGCGTGCAGTTCGTGCAGTTCGCCGCGGGTGCCGTCGGCGGCCCGATGGACGCCTGGCTCACCACGCGCGGCCTCAAGACGCTGCACCTGCGCATGGAGCGCCACTCCGATAACGCGCAGAAGGTCGCGGAGGCCGTGGTCGGCCACCCGAAGCTCGACGCCGTGTACTACCCCGGCCTCGCCGAGCACCCGGGCCACGAACTCGCCGCGCGTCAGATGCGCCGCTTCGGCGGCATGGTGTCGATCCAGCTGAAGAGCGGCGAGGCCGCCCTGCGCTTCGCGGAGTCGACGCAGCTGTTCACGCTGGCGGAGTCGCTCGGCGGCGTCGAGTCGCTCGTGTGCTACCCGTCGGAGATGACGCACGCGTCGGTGCGCGGCACCGAGCTGGAGATCTCTCCCGCGGTCGTTCGTCTCTCGGTGGGCATCGAGGGTGCCGACGATCTCGTCGCCGACGTGCTCGAGACGCTCGACCGGGTCTGAGTCGGCCCCGGGGCGGGTCGCGCTCCGTCGCGCCCGTCAGCCGCTTCGCGCTGCGGCTGGCGGGATCCGTGGCCTGTGTGGCGGAAACGCGCTGGTGCGCGCACAACAGCCACGCCAGGATGAATCCGTGACCCTCACCCGTCCCATTGCGACCCAGCCCCAAGAGGGCAGCATCGGGCTTCCCACCGCATCCGCGCTGTACATCGCCGCTGTGCTCGGCACGGGGGTGCTCGTGCTGCCGGGCGCGGGGTACGCGGCCGCCGGGCCCGCGTCGATTCTCGCGATCGCGATCGTGCTCATCGCCAACATCCCCCTCGCGGGCACCTTCGCCGCGCTCGCGGGGCGGTACCCCGACGGCGGGGGCGTGGCCACCTATGTGCGGCTCGCGCTCGGTGAGACGGCTGCTCGCGCGGCGGGTTACTGGTTCCTGTTCGGGGTGGGCATCGGCGCGCCTGTCGTGGCGACGCTCGGCGGCGAATACCTGGCCGCGGCGTTCGGGTTGAGCCGGGCGGCGGTCGCCCCGATCGCACTGGGGTTCCTGGCGATCGCGTTCGCGCTCGCCGCGATCGGCCTGAAGGTCTCGGG
>JAEYUT010000298.1 GCA_023432305.1 Actinomycetes bacterium | reverse complement strand
AGCGAGAGCAGGTCGACGAGGATGCGGTCGATGCCGTCACGGAGGCTGCGCGTGGCGCGGCGCTTCTGATCCTCTTCGAGAGCCTTCAGCTGGGCGCGCAGGGCAGGCGGCACGGTTCCGCCGGGCTCGACGCCGAGGGAGCGCAGCGCCTGGTCGCGCTCCTCCGCGTCGCGCTGCGCGGTGATCGCCTTCGCGTCGGAGCCCGCCACCTCGAGCAGCTCCGCGGCGCCGATGACCGCGCCCGCGACACCCCGGATGCCGAGGGCGATCTCGAGGGTGCGACGCCGACGCTCGCGGGCGCTCTCATCGGTCGCGAGGCGATGCGCCATCCCGATGTGCGCCTGCGCCTCCCGAGCGGCGCGCGTCGCCTCGGGCAGGCTCACGCCGTCGCGCCGTGCGATGAGCTCGGCGACATCGTCCACGCTCGGCACCCGCAGGCGAAGGGAGCGCACGCGCGAGCGGATCGTGGGAAGCAGGTCCGCCTCGCTCGGGGCGCACAGGATCCAGATGGTGCGCTCCGGCGGCTCCTCGAGCGCCTTCAGCAGCACGTTCGAGGTGCGCTCGGTCATGCGATCGGCGTCCTCGATGATCATCACGCGGTAGCGGCCGACGGCGGGCGAGAACTGGCTCGCGGCGACGAGCTTGCGCACATCCTCGATCTTGATGATGACGGCCTCGGTGCTGAGCACGCTGAGATCGGGGTGGGTGCGGGCGGCCACCTGTGCGGCGGTCGTCTCGAGGTCGTCCTCCCCGCGTGCGAGCAGCTCGGTTGCGAACGCGTAGGCGAGGGTCGACCGACCCGATCCGGGAGGGCCGGTGATGAGCCACGAATGCGCGAGCCCATCGCCTGCCGCAGCGGCACGCACCACGCGGATCGCCTCCGCCTGGCCCGTCAGATCGTCCCAGATGCCGGTCATAGCTGAAGGCTACGCGAGCAGGTCCGACACTCGGCTGCGGATGGCGCCCGCGAGCTCGTCGACCGGCAGTGTCGCATCGAGCACGAGGAAGCGCTCCGGCTCCGCCTCGGCGAGGGCGAGGTATGCCTCGCGCACGCGCGTGTGGAAGTCGGCGGCTTCCGCCTCGAGTCGGTCGTAGCGTCCGCGCGCCTCATTCAGTCGCGCGCGTCCCACGGCGACATCCACATCGAGCAGGATCGTGAGATCCGGCAGCAGCCCCTCGGTGGCCCACAGCGACAGATCGCGCACCTCGGTGGCGTCGAGAACGCGCCCGGCACCCTGGTAGGCGACAGAGGAGTCGAGGTAGCGATCCTGGATGACGATGTCGCCGCGCTCGATCGCGGGCCGCACGACGGTCGCGATGTTGTGGGCGCGGTCGGCCGCATACAGCAGCGCCTCGGCGCGGGGCGCGATGTAGCCGCGACGGTGCAGGATGATCTCCCGCAGCTCGACACCCAGCTCGGTGCCGCCCGGTTCGCGCGAGTGCACCACGGTGCGCCCGGATGCGGTGAGCCACTCGGTCAGCAGGGTCGACTGCGTGGTCTTGCCCGATCCGTCCCCGCCTTCGAAGGTGAGGAACAGGCCGGGTGCCGTCTCCGGCACGTCAGGCCTTCTTCTTCGCTGCGGGCTTCTTCGCAGCCGGCTTCTTGGCTGCGGGCTTCTTGGCCGCCGCCTTCGCCTTCGGCTTCGCCGGGCCCTTGGCGCGCTTGTCGGCGAGCATCTGCACCGCGCGATCGAAGTCGATCTCCTCGATCGTGACCCCGCGCGGGATCGTGACGTTGGTGACGCCGTCGGTCACGTACGGGCCGAATCGTCCGTCGCGGATGCGGATGGGCTTGCCCGACTCGGGGTCGGCCTCGAACTCCTTGAGGGCGCTCGTGGGGCGCTTCGCGCCGTATTTCGGCTGCGCGAAGATCTCGAGGGCCGCCGGCAGGTCGATCGTGAAGATGAGGTCTTCGCTCTCGATGGAGCGCGAGTCGGTGCCCTTCTTCAGGTACGGGCCGTAGCGGCCGTTCTGCGCCGTGATGGGCTCGCCCGATTCGGGGTCGAGTCCGACGGTGCGCGGCAGGTCGAGCAGCTTGAGGGCTGTCTCGAGGTCGACGGTCGCGGGGTCCATCGTCTTGAACAGCGATGCGGTGCGCGGCTTCTCGGCCGGTGCCTTCTTGGCGGCCTTCTTCTTCGGCTTCGCCTCCACGACCTCGCCGGTGGCGGGGTCGACGGCCACATCCTCGACCGTCTCCGGCGCCTCGGGCTCGGGGTCGACCTCGGTCACATAGGGGCCGTAGCGGCCGTCCTTCGCGACGACGGTCTTGCCGGTGTCGGGGTTGATGCCGAGCACGCGGTCGCCCACGACGGGCGCCTCGATGAGCTCGCGAGCCTTCTCGGGGGTGAGCTCGTCGGGGGCGATGTCGTCGGGCACGTTGACGCGGCGCGGCGTCTCGGTGCCGTCCTCGACCTCGATGTACGGGCCGTACTTGCCGACGCGCAGCGTGATGCCCTCGTCGATCTGGATCGAGTTGACGGCGCGCGCGTCGATGTCGCCGAGGTTCTCGACGACCTCGCGCAGACCCGGGTGCTCGCCGCCGCCGAAGTAGAACTTGGTGAGCCAGTCGACGCGGTCCGCCTCGCCGTTGGCGATCTTGTCGAGGTCGTCCTCCATCTCAGCGGTGAAGCGGTACTGCACGAGGTCGGAGAAGTGCTCTTCGAGCAGACGCACGACGCTGAACGCGATCCAGTTGGGCACGAGCGCCTGGCCGCGCGGGGTGACGTAGCCGCGGTCGATGATCGTGGAGATGATCGAGGCGTACGTCGACGGGCGTCCGACGCCGAGCTCTTCGAGCGCCTTCACGAGGCTCGCCTCGGTGTAGCGCGCGGGCGGGGTGGTCTCGTGGCCCTTCGCCTCGAGCTCGGCGAGGCCGAGCGCCTGGCCTTCCTGAAGCGGCGGGAGCTTCGACTCGGCCTGCGCATCGGCGTCGCGCACCTCGTCGCGGCCCTCCTCGTAGGCGGCGAGGAAGCCGCGGAACGTGATGACGGTTCCGGACGCCGTGAACTCGGCCTGCGCATCCGGGCCGCCGTCGGCCGCGATCGTGACGGTCGCGGTGGAGCCCTTCGCATCCGCCATCTGCGAGGCGACGGTGCGCTTCCAGATGAGGTCATACAGCTTGAACTCGTCGCCGCGCAGCTTCGACTGCAGCTCGCTCGGGGTGCGGAAGACCTCGCCCGAGGGGCGGATGGCCTCGTGCGCTTCCTGCGCGTTCTTCGACTTCGAGGCGTAGGCGCGGGGCTTCTCGGGGATCGAGTCGGCGCCGTAGAGCTTGACCGCCTGGGTGCGGGCCGCCTCGATCGCCTGCTGCGAGAGCGAGACGGAGTCGGTTCGCATGTAGGTGATGTAGCCGTTCTCGTAGAGCGACTGGGCGAGGCTCATCGTGGTGCGCGCCGAGAAGCGGAGCTTGCGCGAGGCCTCCTGCTGGAGGGTGGAGGTGGTGAAGGGCGCTGCGGGGCGACGCGTGAGGGGCTTCGTCTGCAGCGACGAGACCGTGAAGGTCGCGCTCGGGGCGCGGAGGGCGTCGACGAGCAGGTCGGCGGCCTTCTCGTCGAGCGTCACGACGTCGGGCTTGGCGAGCTTGCCGCTGTCGTCGAAGTCGCCGCCCTGGGCGATGCGCTTGCCGCCGAGGCGCGCGAGCTTGGCCGTGAAGGCGTCGCCGGAGCCCTGGGGCGCGAACTCGCCCACGAGGTCCCAGTAGGAGGCCGCGACGAACGCGAGACGCTCGCGCTCGCGGTCGACGATGAGGCGCGTCGCGGCGGACTGCACGCGGCCGGCCGAGAGTCCAGGACCGACCTTGCGCCACAGCACGGGCGAGATCTCGAAGCCGAACAGGCGGTCGAGAATGCGGCGGGTCTCCTGCGCGTCGACGAGCGCCGTATCGAGCTCGCGGGTGTTCTGCTCGGCGCGCTGGATGGCGTCCTTGGTGATCTCGTGGAACACCATGCGCTTGACGGGGACCTTGGGCTTCAGCACCTCGAGGAGGTGCCATGCGATGGCCTCGCCTTCGCGGTCTTCATCGGTGGCGAGGTAGAGCTCGTCGACTTCCTTGAGCGCTCGCTTGAGCTCGGCGACGGTCTTCTTCTTGCTGTCCGAGACGACGTAGTACGGCTCGAAGCCGTTGTCGATGTCGACGGAGAACTTGCCGACGCTGCCCTTCTTGAGCTCCGGCGGCAGGTTCTTGGTGTCGATGAGGTCGCGGATGTGGCCCACCGACGCCTGCACCTCGTATCCATCACCGAGGTACTGCGCGATCGTGCGCGCCTTCGCGGGCGACTCGACGATCACGAGCTTCTTGCTTGACACGTGGCGGGTCCTTCCTGTCGGTGCACACCATACACACAGAGTGCTGAGGGCACCCCGTCAAGGGCGCTCATGTTCGCGGGGCGCCGAGGATGGGACGCAGGTGCGAGCGGGCCACGCGGCCCGCTCGCACCGCGTTCATTCCGCAGCGGCGCGTACGAGCGCGTGGGCGAGCGAACGTGCGACGGGCACGTCGGACGCGGCGCGCACACGCAGCGTCGTGAACGTGACCTGACCCTCGCTCCAGGCGATCGTCGTCGTCGTGGTCGCGGCCCCGCGCAGCCACCCGGAGAAGATCGCCGAGTGCACACGTGCGGGGCGCATGGCGTGCGGGATGCCGTTGATGACGAGCGGGCCCAGCAGATCCTCGAACGCGATCGAGAGGATCGGGCCGCCCGGCACGCTGCTGAATGCACCGCGGCGGTCGAGCCACTCGGTGCGCGGCACCCAGTCGCCGTCGCCGCTGCGGGATCCGAGGCGCGCCGAGGGCAGGTAGTCGAGCGCGTCCGAGAAGGCGTTCTCGTCCTCGACGAGCACGAGCACGCGGCCGCCGTCTCGAGCGAACTCCTGCGCGTCGGCGTCGAACACGCGCGACACGAGCACGGCATCCGGGTCGTCGGTGAGGGCGATGCCCTGGGCACGCGCCCAGGCGGCGACCTCGGCGTCGGCGGCGCGCACAGGGATCCCGGCGTCATCCGCCGCGTCGATGACGAGGATCTCGGCTGCGTCGCGTGCCACGAGCGCGCCGCCCTGGTGCAGCTCCGCCTCGACGCGCATCGCGCGAGCGGGCAATGCGGCTGCCAGCGAGAGCGTGTGGGTGCTGCGCACCGTCGCATCGACCGCGAACTCCGCCACCTGCTCGCCGTCCGCGAGCAGACGCAGGGTCGCGGGCTGCGCCTCGTCGACGCCGCGCATCGGAATGACGGTGGCCGTGAGCTCCACCGCGCCGCCGCCGAAGACGCTGTACGCGTCCGTGCGCAGCGCGACCGCCGCATCCTGGTTGCTGAGGCCCCACTCGGCGGTGCCGCGCTTGGGGGTGCGGTTCATGTCGAAGAGGCCGTTCGCCTCCCACTGCACGTCGCTCAGCTGCGTGAGCACATAGCCGCTGATCTCGGGGTGCAGGCGGATGCTCGTGGTCTGGTAGCGGTTGGCGACGAGCTGGGACTCGTGGAGCGCCTCCACGAGCGCCTCCCACGATCCGAAGACGTCCTCGAGTCCGAGCGAGCGGAAGCGCTGCAGCAGGTGGGTGCCCTCCCCCGCGCCGAACGCCCAGTCGGCACCGGGACCGAACCACCACGGCTCCGCGCCGTCCTCGAACTGGTCGAGCGACTGCGGAAGCGCCCAGTTGCCGAACTCGCTCAGCATGAGCGGCTCATCGCCCGTGCGGTGGCCGTCGCCGTGAGGCGTGAAGCTCCACTCGGGTCGCGATGCGAACTCGGCGATCAGCTGATCCCATTCGCGACGCGACTCGGGGATGCCGCGATAGAAGTGGTAGTCGTCGATGTCGGTCTCGAGGTGGAAGTTGGGGCGGCATGCCGAGTTGTCGACCACGAGGCTGCCGCGCGCGGCCGCCTTGATGCGGTGGTAGGCCTCGCGCAGCCAGGCGCGCTGCTTCGCGCTCTTCTGGTCCAGGCCCCACGACTCGTTGATGATCGTCCAGGTGACGATCGACGGGTGGTGTCCGTCCTCGCGGATGAACTCCTCGAGCAGCTTCAGGCCCGTCTCAGCACCCTCCGGCGTCCACGTGAGCCAGCTGGGGAGCTCCGTCCACACGAGCATGCCGAGGCGATCCGCGATCTCGTAGTAGCGAGGGTCGGGGCGCTTGATGTGCACGCGCAGCATGGTGAAGCCGAGCGCGCGCGTCTGACGGAAGAGCTCCTCGAGCGCCTCCGTGCTCTCCGGGATCGACGAGGACCCCGGGTGGTAGTCCTGGTCGAGGACGGCGCGCAGCTCGATCTCCCGGCCGTTGAGGAAGAAGGAGCCGTCGCGCGCCTCGAAGGTGCGGAATCCGGTCTGCCGGCTCACGGCGTCGCGCACCACGTCGCCGTCGACGACCTCGACGATGACCTCGTAGAGGTTCGGGGCGTCGAGACCCCACAGGACAGGGTCCTCGACGGTGATCACGGCGCGGCCATCCGCCACGGCGGCTTCCGCGACGAGCTCTCCCTCGAAGCGCACCTGGGCGCGCACCGTCGCCGCACGTGCGGCATCCGTGAGCTCCGCGATGACCTCGATCGAGCCGGACGCGGCGTCTGCGTGCACGCTCAGATCGCGCACGTGCGCGGCGTCACGCGTCTCCAGCGCCACCGGCTGCCAGATACCGGCCGTCGTGCCGTACCAGGACTGCTTGCCGTGCGGCACCTCGAGGAAGCTGGGCTCCTCGCCTTCACGCACCCGCGGCGGGTAGCTGACGACGACCTCGAGGAGGTTCTCGCCCTCGACCACCGCATCCGTCACATCGAACTCGAAGCGGCTCCACCCTCCGACGCTGCGCCCCACCTCGACGCCGTTCACGCTCACGACGGCGGTGTGGTTCACCCCTCCGAACGTCAGCAGCTGGCGCATGCCGGGGCTCGGCTGCGCGTCGAACGTGCGGCGGTATCGAACCGCGTCATGGGAGTCGCCGTATCCGGCGACCTGCGTCGTCCAGGGGCCCGGCACGACGACCTGGTGGCTGCTCGAAGCGTCTCCGAGGATCTCCAGATCCCAGGTGCCGCCGAGGTCGGTGACGATGCGTGAGGGGGTCATGCGATGTTCCTGTCATGAGG
>JAEYUT010000275.1 GCA_023432305.1 Actinomycetes bacterium | reverse complement strand
ATCGTCACATCCGGGTGCGGGTCGAGCCGGTACCCGCGGCGGCGGATGGTGCGGATGACCTCGCCGTAGGGGGCGAGGCGCCGACGCAGTCGCTGCAGGTAGACGTCGATCGTGCGCTCGCCGATGTCGTCGGTGCCGTCCGCCGCCGCGAGGGCCGCGAGCAGCGCGGGACGGTCGTGGGTGATGCCCTGGTGGCGCACGAGGTGGTCGAGCAGCGCCTGCTCGCGGTAGGTGAGCCGCACAGGGGAGCCGTCGACGCACACGCGGTGGCGGTCGAGGTCGATGTGCACGCCCGTCTTCGGCGGTGCCGTGCTCGACGACGACGGCGCGGCAGCGCGACGGGCGGTCGGCTCGCCGAGGGCGGTGCGCACGGCGGCGAGCGGCGGCGCATCCGTCTGCGGACCCAGCACGATCGAGGCGAACGTCTCGGCGCCGGGGATGTCGGTGAGCGCGCGCTGCACATCATCCACGAGCGCGCCGATGTCGACACCGGCATCCGTCGCCCGGTTCTCGTCGATGCCGACGTAGATCCCGAAGCCGCGGTAGCCGAGTCCGGCGGGCGGGGTGACGGGAGCGCGCGAGCTCGGACCGCCCTCCCAGGGGATCGCCACGAACTCCGCGCTCATCCGTTCAGCTCCTCGGTCTTCGCGCATCGCGGGGGCGATGCGCACTGTCCGCTGTCGAGTGTGCCTCGCTCTGCGCGGACGCTCCACCGGCGTGACGATGTGAGACATCGTGCGACGAAACACGACGCACTGTGACGCCGTGCGAGCCCGCCGTGACGGGCCGACCGCCCATCGGCGGGGTGGCCACGTGGCAAGAGCACCCCGAATCGCCTGATATAGTCATTCAGTTGGCTCTTGAAGCCAGCGGGCGCCCGTAGCTCAATGGATAGAGCATCTGACTACGGATCAGAAGGTTAGGGGTTCGAGTCCCTTCGGGCGCACAAACTGGTTGAGACAGTTGAGAAAGCGGTTCGCGAAAGCGGGCCGCTTTCGCGTTTCTCGGGGTGGCGGAGCCGGATGGGGTCGTGTCAACCCCTCGCCGCGCGCGCGGCGCCAGCGTAGCGTTCCCGCATGGCCACACGACGGGGCGCGAGGATGCTGGTGCTTCTCGCGGCCCTGGGCGTCGCGCTCGCAGGATGCGGGCTGCAGGTCCCCGCGGATCCTGACGGCACCCTCGATCGGGTGAGCGGCGGCACGCTGCGAGCAGGGGCCATCCCGAACGGCGAGCTCATCCGGGTGGACGACGGCAGGGTGTCCGGCGGCGAAGCCGAGCTCGTGGAGGCGTTCGCTGAGAGTCTCGACGCCCGGGTGGACTGGACGGAAGGGTCGGAGGAGGCGCTCGTGCGGGAGCTCGAGCGGGGCGACCTCGACCTCGTGGTCGGCGGCTTCACCGATGCGACACCGTGGATCGACAAGGCGGGCGTGACGCGACCGTACGCGGAGATCGTGGACGAAGCAGGCATGCGACACAAACTCGTCATGCTCGTCCCCATGGGGGAGAACGCGTTCCTCACCGAACTCGAGACCTTCCTGTCGGAGAATGCGCCCGCACCGGGGGCAAGCGGATGAGCGTCACCTTCGGCATCGCGGAGCTGCCCGAGAAGCAGGCGGACGCACTGCGTCGCGCGATCCGGCTCGAATGGATCACCATCGCCTTCCTCGCGGTGACGGTGACTCTCGTCTTCCTGGTGCTCGGCAACTCGCAGGCGATGCGGGCCGCGTGGATCGAGGACCTGCTGTCGTTCATCCCGCCGATCGCGTTCCTCATCGCGATCCGGGTGAACCGCTGGCGGCCCACGCGCGCCCACCCCTACGGCTATCACCGGTCGATCGGCGTCGGGCACCTGGTCTCCGCGGTCGCGCTCACGACGATGGGCGCCTTCCTCATCATCGAATCGGCCGCGGGGCTCATCCGGCGGGAGCATCCCACGATCGGCACCGTCGAGCTGTTCGGCCAGAGCGTCTGGCTCGGCTGGCTCATGATCGGCGTGATGGCGGCGACCGCGCTGCCGCCGGTGGTCATCGGACGGGTCAAGCTGACGCTCGCGAAAGACCTGCACAACAAGGTGCTGTACGCCGACGCGGACATGAACAAAGCCGACTGGATGACCGCCCTCGGCTCGATCGTGGGCGTTTCGGGTATCGGCCTCGGCGTCTGGTGGCTGGATGGCGCGGCCGCCCTCTTCATCGCGGGCAGCATCCTGTGGGACGGCGTGCGGAACCTGAAGGCCGCGATCCTCGACCTCATGGATGAGCGCGCGACGACCTTCGACGATCGGAAGCCTCACCCGGTCGCCCGCGAGATCGAGGACTGCCTGCGTTCGCTCCCGTGGGTCGCAGAAGTCGGATGCCGCGTGCGCGATCAGGGGCATGTGTTCCATGTCGAGGCGTTCGTGGTGCCGCGTCGAGGCCGGATCCCGAAGGTCGACGAGCTCGAACGCGCGCGGGAGGCGTGCACGCGGGTGGATTGGAAGGCGGCCGATGTGGTGATCGTGCCCGTCCCGGCGCTTCCGGAGGTGGTGCGCGCCGACGAGGCACCTCCAGGCTGACCGCGTCGCGGCGCGCTCTCTCCGTGCGCGCGCGCAAGTATCTCTCCGCCCGCCCCCTATGTCCACCCGCTGACGAGGCCCGACGCACGGGCGCAGTGTCGAGGGAGACGGCACGGGGCCGTCGCCGACGAACGGGGGCAGAGATGTTCTTCCATGTGCAGCGTCTGATCAACGAGATCGCTCAGGACGAACCGGATCCCGCGGCCGCGAACGCGCTGCAGGAAGGTCTCGGCGGGCAGTTCGGCGAGATGCGCACCATGATGCAGTACCTCTTCCAGGCCATCAACTTCCGTGGTCCGGCCGCGAAGCCCTACCGCGACCTCATCCAGGGGGTCGGCACGGAGGAGATCAGCCACGTCGAGCTCATCGGCACGACCATCTCGCGTCTGCTCGACGGCTCGCCCGAGTACTCGGGCAAGGTGGGGGACCCGCTCGACAAGCCGGGCGAAGGCGGCGCGACACCGCTCAAGATCGCTCTCTCGGAGGGCAACATCCACCACTACCTCGTCGGCGCCCAGGGGGCTCTGCCGGTCGACGCAGCCGGCAACCCGTGGAACGGAAGCTGGGTCTACAACTCCGGCAACCTCGTGCTCGACCTGCTCTACAACCTCATGCTGGAGTCGACGGGTCGGCTGCAGAAGTGCCGCATCTACGAGATGACCTCCAACGCCACCGCGCGCTCCACGATCGCCTACCTGATCGTGCGCGACCAGGCGCACGAGAACGCATTCGCGAAGGCGCTCGAGACGCTCGGCGTCGACTGGCGCACCACTCTGCCGATCCCGAAGACCAACGCCGAGCGCTTCCCCGAGGTGAAGAAGCTCGTGGATGCGGGATTGCAGAGCACGCAGTACACCTTCGACCTCGCCGGGCAGTCGGAAGCCGGTCGCATCTTCCAGGGGGCGTCGCCCTCGAACGACGGAACCGAGCTGCAGGCGCGCGAGCAGGCGCCGGAGGGGGTGCCGTCGATGATCGCTCCCGACCGTCTGGAGGAGTTCTCCTCCGGGGTCGACGCGGAGCTGCTGGCGCTCATCCAGGCGACCGCCGAGATGGAGCTCGCCGAGATCGACGCGATGTTCGGACCCGTCTCCGGGGCCGCCCGATGAAGGCGATGACGTACCGAGGTGCCTACAAGGTGCAGGTGGCGGAGAAGGACCTGCCGCGCATCGAGCATCCGAACGACGCGATCGTGCGGGTGACGCGCGCCGCGATCTGCGGATCCGACCTGCACCTGTTCCACGGGCTCATGCCCGACACCCGCATCGGGTCGACATTCGGCCACGAGTTCATCGGCGTCGTCGAGGAGGTCGGGCCGTCGGTCCGCAACCACGC
>JAEYUT010000239.1 GCA_023432305.1 Actinomycetes bacterium | reverse complement strand
GTCGTCACCCGGCGCGACATCGACATAGTCGGCGACATCGAACGTCGCCGACTTCTCCTCGTCGACGATCACCGGGTCGATGTCGGTCGACAGCTGCACGCGCATGTCGTCGAACGCCGGCACCCGGAGGAACCCGAACGCCGAGACTGTCTCGCCCCGTGCATCCTCACCTGACAGCTCGAACGGCACGATGCGCGCCTCGCGACCCACCGAGCCCACGATGCGGTGCCCGTCCACCGAGAAGCCCGGCACCTCGCGCCAGAGCGAGAGGGTGAGAGCATCCACATCCCCCGTCGGCCACTGCACCTTGCCTGCGACGACGTCGATGCCGCGCTCGAGATCCGCGCGTGTCTGCACGGTGATGATCGTGTCCGCGACATGCGGGCGGTCCGGGGAGGGCTCGTCGCTCACGCCGAGCACGATCAGCCCCTCTGCGGTGCTCTTCGAACTCGACGACTCGACGGTGTAGACGTAGGAGTTGATGCCGCTCACGTCGCCCGCGCGCAGCACGACGCGTCCCTCGTCGAGCGGGACGCCGCGATCGAGCAGCCCCTCGAGACGCTCCCATTCGGTCGAGCCGGGGAAGGCGTTCGGTCGGATGTCGACAAGCGCGAGCGTGCCCTGCAGCGGGTCGCGATCGTTGAGCAGCGGGCGCACGGTGACGTCGGTGTCCGATCCTCGCTGCACGCCCACGTAGTCGCTGTAGGCGATGGGGGCGACGTCGCTCACCTCCGCGGCGAGCACACCCACCCGCACGGTGCCGGTGCCGGTGGCTCCCGACGTGTCGCGCACGGTGTAGGAGAAGCTCAGCTGCCCACCGCGCACCCCGTTCGCGGGTGCCCGGTACACGAGCGCGTCGCCGGTCGCGCTGATCGAGACGCTGCCCTCACCCGGGGTCGGCTGCTCCACCTCCGCCAGGATCGTGGGGTCGCCGTCCGGGTCATTGCCGCCCGACGGAACCGGGATCGAGACGCTTCGCCCGGCGAGCACCCGCGCCGAGAGCACACCCGGCTGCGGTGCCCTGTTCGATCCGACGGGGAGCACGCTCACGGTGATGGTGGCGGAGTCGACGCGAGCCGGGTCGTTCTCGAGGTAGATCGAGTAGCGCACGGTGTAGGTGCCGGGCGCCTCCGGGGCGAGGTAGCGCACGCGCGCACCGCCGGCGAAAGCGAGCTCGCCCTCCTCGCCCGAGCCCTCGACGACGGGGTGCAGCAGCAGCCGCTCCCCGCGCGGGCTCACATCGTTCGCGAGAACCGGGATGTCGATCTGCGCGCCCGCACGCACCGTGACCGCATCGGGCACCGCGATCGGACCGACCCCGTGGGTCGGCGCCAGCAGGAAGACGGTGAGGGTCGTCGCGACAGCACCGCCCGCACCATCGGCGATGAGCACGCGCGCGGTGCCCAGCCGACCGGGCGTCGCCCGCACATCGAGGCTCGCGACCCGCACCACGCCCTGCCCGATGACGCTCACACTCAGCTGCGGGTCGGTCGTGGAAGCCTCCTGCACGAGCAGCACGCGTCCCGTGGTGTTCTGCACCGAGGCGAGCACATCGACCGTGGCATCCTCGCCCGCGCGGACGAATGCGGTGAGCGGCGGGGCGGCGAGCGGCCGCTCCGATGCCTGCACGCTGAAGCGCACGAGGGCCGTCTGCTGAGACTGCGTCTGCGTGTCCTGCACGGTGTACGTGGCGGCGTACTCGCCGGGTTGCGTCGCCGAGAGCTCCACCTCTCCGCTCGCACCCTGCGGCACGACCGAGAACACCTCCGCCGAACCGCGCAGCACCACGGCGTCGACGAGCCGGTAGGAGCCGGAGCCGCCGGTCACCGAGTCGGCGATCGCCACGCGACGCTCCTCGCCCACCCCCGCCGACACCACGACCGGCTCGACCGCGAGCGACGGGGACGAGGTGACGCGCACCTCGAGCGGCATCGTCGACTGCGCCCCGAGGGCATCGCTCACGGTGACGGTGATCAGGATCACGGCGTCGCCCGCGTTGGGGTCGGTGTGCCGCACGACGACACGACCGTCCGCCGTCGCCACGACCGTCACCGGCGCATTCGGGTCGTCGGCGCGCGCGTCCGAGAGAAGCACGATGTCGCCCTCGGGGTCGACCCAGCCGGGCAGCACCGGCACGGCGGCGAAGCCGCCGGGGCTGATCTGCGGCGTCGGCCACGGATGCAGACAGTCCGCGACGCCGCACCACACGGGGGCCGAGTTCTGACCCTCAGGGACGACCGTGAGGGTCACGGACGCCGGCGCGGAGGTGAGGACGCCGTCGGTCGCGGCGTAGGCGAAGGTCGCCGAACCGGACGTCGCCCCCACCTGCACGAGCGCGATCTGGTCGTCGGCGACGAGCGAGATGGTGCCGAACGCGGGGTCGAGCCCCTGGATCGAGGCGGGATCGATCGTGAGGATGTCGTCCTTGTTGGGGTCGTGGTCGTTGAGCAGCAGCGGGAGCGCCACGAGCGCACTCGCGCGCACACCGAACGCGTCGTCGACGGCCACCGGGGGCTGCTGCTCGATGACGTCGTCGACCTCGACCGTGCCCTCGTCCTGCACCGTGTCCTCGAGCGGAGCCCAGTCATCGCCCGAGATCAGGCGACCGTCGGGGACGGTCCACACGAGACCCGTCGCGGTCTCATTGAGGGCGGCGCGGGAGCCGTTGCTGCGGAACACGGGGGTCAGGTCGCTGTCGGCGTCCGCGAGGCGCTCCGCGTCCACCGTGAGCGGGCGCGTCTCGCCCGTGTCGCTCGACCACAGCGAGGCAGCCGAATCCGATACCCAGGCGGCGTAGGAGACGCCTCCCACGCGCACCGGCGCGGCGGGTGTTCCCGAGGCCGATGCGAGCGCACGCACCGTGCCATCGGCGACATCCACCCCGACGAGCCCCGCGCGATCAGCGCGCAGCACGACGCCGTCATCCGTCGACGCGGCCTGGAGCACGGCGTCCTCGAGACCCGTGGCGATCGGCTCGTCGCGCCCCTCGATCCACAGGAGTCCGGCGTCCGCGTCCGACAGCACCCATCGACCGCCCGCAAAGGTGAGCGCCACATCGGGGCCCGCTTCGGGGGCGCCGTCGATGAGCTCCGGATCGTCGGCGAAGCGCCCGGTGAGCGCGTCGTAGCTGCGAACCGCGCCCTCGGCGGCCGAGAAGAGCACCACCCGGCCACTGGGATCCACCGCTGCCGCATCCGCCGTATACCGAGGACGGGTCTCGCCCTCGGCGACCTCCAGTCCGAGGAGCGGATCCAGCGGCATCGGCTCGGCGATCGACCCATCGGCGCCCGGGAACCCCGTCAGGTAGGTCTCGCCCGTCTCGGTCGAGAACAGCACGAGATCGCCCGCCGAGACCACCTGGCGGGTGAGCGCCGGCGTCGCCACCGCAGTGGGCGCTCCGGCCGCGTCGGCCTGCTCGTCATCTGCACTCACCAGATCGGCGGGCGAGGCCGCGTCGATCGCCCACATCTGCGAGAAGCCCTGGCTGAAGACATACCCGCGTGACCCGCTCTGCACGATGGCACTCGGATCGGCGATCGAGCGCACCGTGTCGAGTTCGGCGAGCTCGGTGTTGACCCGTCCGTACTGCCCGGCATCGCGCGTGACCCACACGCTCGTCTCGAGCTGCGGCACCTCCTGGGCGTCGTAGCCCTGCGCCACGACAGCGGCCGTTCCCACGACACCGAGAACGGCGACGGTCGCGACCGACTTCACGACTGCCCCGCGAGGCACCCACCCAGATCGGCTTTCGCGCACCACCTCAGAGCACCCCGGTGCCCACCAGCACACCCGCCACCGCGACAGCGACGACAACAGCCCCCACGACACCGCCGATCACCGCGGCGCGCACCGGCGACACCGGCTTCTTCGCGGCAGCCTCCGCCTCCGCGCGCCGACGCTGTGCCGAGGCGAGCGTCTCCGCGCGCGCCGAACGCCGCGACTCGTGCCGCACCGTCGTGATCACGGGTCCTCGCGGCGCCTCCTGAGCGAAGTCGACGGGCACCGCCGCCGCAGCCCACTCCGTGGTCGGCACATCGAGCGCCGTCGGCGGGAGGCCCAGATCGTACTGCGCCCAGCGCAGCTCTTCGGCGAGTTCGAGCATCGAGCCGAACCGACGCTCGGGATCGCGCTGCATCGTGCGGGCGAGAGCCGCCTCCAGGCGATCCCCGGTGTCGGCGCGGCCCGTGGGCGCATACGACGCCTTGATGATGCGCGCTCTCAGCTGATCCCGCGTGTGTCGGACATCCGGCTGCTCGAACGGGGAACGGCCCGTGAGAAGCGTGTGGAGGGTGGCGCCCAGGCTCCAGATCTCGCTCGGGATGGATCCCGCCACCTGCTCCTGCAGCACCTCAGGCGAGGACCACGGCACCGACATCGCGAACATCTCAGGGGAGTCGTCCGCACGGGCGACCGCGGATGCGATGCCGAAATCAGCGAGAACGGGGGTGCCGAGGCTCGTGAGCAGCACATTCGAGGGCTTGATGTCGCGGTGCAGCACGCCGTTGCGGTGCGCCGTCTCCAGTGCGGACGCGATGCGCACACCGGCATCGAGGACATCCGCGACGGGAAGCGGCCCCTTCTTGTAGCGCGTGCTCATCGAATCAGGGCAGTACTCCATCACGAAGTAGGGGCGGCCGTCCGCCGAGATGCTGGCCTGGAAGATCGTGATGATCGCGGGGTGCGCGCTCAGCCGCGCCAGGATGTCCGCCTCCGCATTGAAGACCCGCAGCACATCCGGGTTCACGGCGTCATCGACGAGCACCTTCACCGCGACGACACGACGAGGCATGTCCTGCTCGAACAGGAACACATCCGCGAAGCCACCGGATCCGAGCGGACGGATGTAGCTGTAGCCGGGCAGCACCGGGGGGAGTGCGGTCGCGCGTCGAGCCACGGGAGTCGATCCTGCCTTTCGTGATGGTGCGGGGGCGTGCGGCATCACAGCGGCGGACGTCAGATCAGCCTCGAACCCCCACTGTGATGAGAAAACCTTCACCCAGATCGAGAGTATCCCCTGTTCGGAGCTGGGTCGCACGCCCCCCATGCAGGAGGCGCGGGGGCAGAACCGGGGACCGCACCACGGTGCCGTTCGCCGAATCCAGGTCGCGCGCCTCAAGGCCATCCTCGACGAGCCGGAGCTCCAGATGCCTGCTTGAGATCTCGCGACGCGGAGAGCGCGCCACGACATAGTACGTCGCCGTCTCGTCGGACGCAGAGCGCCACGGCCGGCGACCCACGACGATCGGCTCCGCGGCGTCGAGCATGGTGCCGTCAGGCAGGCGCAGCGTCCACCCGGTCGGGCGCACCACGCAGGGCGCAGTCTGCTCCGAGGCGAGCTGCACCCTGACCTCGGAGGCGTGCACGACGCCGCGACGCAGCGGCAGTCTCGATGCGTCCGTATGCCCGCTCCCGAGCGACAGCCGAAGGGACGTGATCCCGCGCACCTCCCCCGTGACCCAGTTCGCAGTGCGCGGGCCCGAGAAGGAATCGGCCGTCGCACCCTGAACATCCACGAGCACATCGCCGCGCACCGCGACCTGGAGGACGCGCGCCACCGGATCCACGACCTCGACGAGAGCGAATCGGCTCGCCGAGGCAGGGGCGTGGAAGATGTCGAGCACATCGCCGATGCGGGTGTCCGGCTGTTCGAGAAGCTGGGAGAGCTCGCTCACGACCCAGACTCGAGTGTCGGAGCCGATGAGACCGAGGAACCGGTCGGTGACGATCGCGTACCCCGGGCCGTCCGGGGCGGTCGGCACGTACTCGAACACGGCGCAACCCTACCTGAGCGCACCCCGCCCGCCGGGTCGACGCGAGGCGAAATACGCCCATGATGCCCACGGCGGCACGAGGGCGAGCAGCACGGCCGCCGCGACGAACGGGCTCGTGAGCTGCGCGATGGCGAGATCCAGATCGACGATGGCCGCCACGATGAGAAACGCGACCGCGACCCCGACGGCGGTCAGCAGCATGCCCGTCCACGGCGCCCGCCGCGGCACCGTGGCCACGATCCCGGCGTACACGACGAGCATCGCCACCAGCAGCGACACCAGCCCCGAATACGGACTCACCGGGCGATCGATCGGATCACGGTCGAGCAGAACGGCGAGGAACCCCGACACCGCGAACACCACCGCCGCCCAGGTGATGGCGATGAACAGCCCTGCGAGCCGCTCGGGGTGCTGCTGTCGCTCAGGAAGGTCGTGCACGCTCGTAGGCCGCCCGCTGCTCGGCCACCTCGCTGTCGAACCTCGCCCGCTCCTCGGTGTTGCGCGCTCTCACCCGCCGGCCCCGCGACGCGATCGCAAGTCCGAACCACAGCGCGCACTCGCGCGCGAGCACGGCCGCTGCGATGAGGAACGGGTTGACGGCGATGAGCGCGAACCATCCGGCCGCCTCACCCGGTGTCATCGCCGGGACCTCGAACATGAGCGCGAGCACGCCGACCGATGCGCCGTAGGTGAGCAGCGCGACGACCAGGCTGCCGAGCACGTGCGCCCACCATGCTGCGCGGTTCGCGATGAGGGCGAACAGCACGGAGAGCACCAGGTAGGCGCACACCGGAACCCAGAAGGCGGCACTCAGACCGAAGTCGCGGAAGGTGCTGTCGACGTCCGCGCCGGGGGTGAGGGTGATGATCACCCCGCCCACCGCCAGATAGAGCAGAGCGAAGACGAGTGCGCCGATGAGGGAGATGAGCGCCCCGAATCCGCGATTGTGGCGCGGCTTGGGGGGTGTGGGCGCCTGCACGTACACGACCTCGCGCGGGGGCACCGCCTGCGCCGAGACATGGCCTGCGGCCGCCGTGGGCGCCGGGGTGGGCGTCGGCGCGGGAACCGGGGCGGGCATGACGCGGGTCGGCTCCGCATCTGCGGAGGAGGACTCCCGCTCCGGCGACGCGACGGGATGCACCTCGGTCGTCGCCGCGACCGCCTCCGCCGTCACCGGCTGGGGCGTCGCCGGCGAAACGAGCTCGGGAGCTGTCTGGGTGTCGCGGGTCGCGGACGTCGCCGTCGGCTTCACCTCCTGCACATCGCCGGCCGGCTCGACCACAGGATCGGAGGTCACGACAGGCTCTGTGCCGTCGGCGGCTCGGTGCTCGTCGGCCGGATCCGCCGCGCTGCGGTCATCGACCGCCGCCACGTCCGCGGGCTCCTCGTCGAGCACCGCCGCTCGCGCCGGATCAGATTCCACCGCACTCGGCGGAATCGTCGACGCTCCCGACTCGTCCTGGACCTCGGGGGTAGGTTCACTGTTTCGCGGCATGACCGCCTCCTCGGAATCGTGCTCCCAGGGTAGTCGCCGAGGGTGAGAACGCATCGTCTCCGGGGAGGGGGTTGCGCTTCGGCCCGGACATGACGAAGGCCCCCGCGTGAGCGGGGGCCTTCGCGCTGGTCAGCGACCTATCAGCTGTAGGTGCCGGGCTGGAAGTCGTCCGAGCTGAAGCTGTCGAAATCGACGAAGCTCAGGTCCGACTCCGAGAACGCCGAGTCGTCCGCGAAGATGCGGTTCGGGTAGCGCTCTGCCTTGGCCTCCTCCGTGGCGTCCACCTTGACGTTGCGGTACTTCGCAAGTCCGGTGCCCGCCGGGATGAGCTGACCGATGATGACGTTCTCCTTGAGACCGACGAGCGGGTCGGAGCGACCCTCCATCGCCGCCTGCGTGAGCACGCGGGTGGTCTCCTGGAACGACGCGGCCGACAGCCACGACTCGGTCGCGAGCGAGGCCTTGGTGATGCCCATGACCTCCTGGCGAGCCGACGCCGGCTTCTTGCCCTCGAGGAGCGCAGCGCGGTTGATCTCGACGTACCGCGAACGGTCGACGAGCTCACCCGGCAGCAGGTCGGTGTCGCCGTGCTCGACGACGGTGACCTTGCGCATCATCTGGCGCACGATGACCTCGATGTGCTTGTCGTGGATCGGCACACCCTGGCTGCGGTAGACGCCCTGGACGCCGTCGACGAGGTGCAGCTGCACGGCGCGAACACCCTGCACGCGCAGCACCTCCTTCGGGTCCAGGTTGCCCGCGACGAACTGCTGCCCGAGCTCGACGTGCTGGCCGTCCTCGACGAGGAGGGTCGCGCGCTTGAGCACCGGGTAGATGTACGGCTCGTCGCCGTTGTCCGGCGTCAGGATGATCTGGCGCTGCTTGTCGGTGTCCTTGATCTCGATGCGGCCAGCCGCCTCGGCGATCGGGCTCGCACCCTTCGGGGTGCGGGCCTCGAAGAGCTCCGTGACACGCGGCAGACCCTGCGTGATGTCGTCCGCACCAGCGGTGCCACCCTGGTGGAAGGTGCGCATCGTGAGCTGGGTTCCGGGCTCGCCGATCGACTGGGCAGCGATGATGCCGACGGCCTCGCCGATGTCCACGAGCTTGCCGGTCGCGAGCGAACGGCCGTAGCAGGCGGCGCAGACGCCGACCGCAGCCTCGCAGGTGAGCACCGAACGGACCTTGACGGTCTCGACGCCCGCAGCCATGAGCTCGGCGATGAGAACGTCACCGACGTCCGAACCGGCCTCGGCGACGACCTCGCCCTTCGCGTCGACCGCAGCCTCCGCGAGCGAACGAGCGTAGACCGCGTTCTCGACGTTCTCGTCGCGGATCAGCTCGTCGCCGACCTTCACCGCGATGCGCAGCTCGAGACCCTTGGTCGTGCCGCAGTCCTCCTCGCGGATGATGACATCCTGCGAGACGTCCACGAGACGACGCGTGAGGTAACCCGAGTCAGCGGTACGCAGAGCGGTGTCGGCGAGACCCTTACGGGCACCGTGGGTCGCGATGAAGTACTCGGCCACCGACAGGCCCTCGCGGTACGAGGAGATGATCGGACGGGCGATGGTCTCACCCTTCGGGTTGGCCACGAGACCGCGGATACCCGAGATGTTGCGGACCTGCAGCCAGTTACCACGTGCACCCGACGACACCATCCGGTAGATGTTGTTGTCCTTCGGGTAGCTCGCCTGCATCGACGCGGCGATCTCGTTGGTCGCCTCCGTCCAGATGTCGATGAGCTCCTTGCGGCGCGTGGCGTCGTCGATCAGACCCTTGTCGTACTCGGACTGGATCTTCGCGGCCTGCTTCTCGTGCTTGGCGACGATCTGCGGCTTGTCGGCCGGGGTGATGATGTCCGACAGCGCGACCGTGACACCCGAGCGCGTGGCCCAGTAGAAGCCCGCGTCCTTGATGCGGTCGAGCGTCGCGGCGACCTCCACCTTGGGGTAGCGCTCGGCGAGGTCGTTGACGATCGCCGAGATCTTGCCCTTGTCGGCCACAGCCTCGGTGTACCAGTAGTCCGCCGGAAGCGCCTGGCTGAACAGCGCGCGACCGAGGGTCGTCGTCATGAGCTTCGAGGAGCCCTGGACGAAGTCCTCCGGCGCGTCCTGCAGGTAGACGCCGTCGAGACGGATGCGCACCTGGGCGTTGAGGTCGAGGGTTCCCTCGTCCTTCGCCATGATGGCCTCCGCGATCGAGCCGAACACACGGCCCTCACCGGCAGCGCCCTCCTTGAGAGTCGTCAGGTGGTGCAGACCGATGATCATGTCCTGCGAGGGCAGGGTCACCGGGCGGCCGTCCGACGGCTTCAGGATGTTGTTCGAGGCGAGCATGAGGATGCGGGCCTCGGCCTGCGCCTCCACCGACAGCGGCAGGTGGACAGCCATCTGGTCGCCGTCGAAGTCCGCGTTGAAGGCGGTGCAGACGAGCGGGTGCAGCTGGATGGCCTTGCCTTCGACGAGCTGAGGCTCGAAGGCCTGGATGCCGAGACGGTGCAGCGTGGGCGCGCGGTTGAGCAGCACGGGGCGCTCGCGGATGATCTCCTCGAGCACATCCCACACCTGCGGGCGCGAACGCTCCACCATGCGCTTGGCGGCCTTGATGTTCTGCGCGTGCGACAGGTCGATGAGGCGCTTGATCACGAACGGCTTGAAGAGCTCGAGCGCCATCTGCTTGGGCAGACCGCACTGGTGCAGCTTCAGCTGGGGTCCGACGATGATGACCGAACGACCCGAGTAGTCGACGCGCTTTCCGAGCAGGTTCTGACGGAAACGTCCCTGCTTTCCCTTGAGCATGTCGGACAGCGACTTCAGGGCGCGGTTGCCGGTTCCGGTGACCGGGCGGCCGCGGCGGCCGTTGTCGAACAGCGCGTCGACGGCCTCCTGGAGCATGCGCTTCTCGTTGTTGACGATGATCTCCGGCGCGCCGAGGTCCAGGAGTCGACGCAGACGGTTGTTGCGGTTGATCACACGACGGTAGAGGTCGTTGAGGTCACTGGTCGCGAAGCGGCCGCCGTCGAGCTGGACCATGGGGCGAAGCTCCGGCGGGATCACCGGCACGACGTCGAGCACCATCGCAGCCGGCGAGTTGCCGGTCTGCAGGAAGGAGTTGACGACGCGCAGACGCTTGATCGCGCGGATCTTCTTCTGGCCCTTGCCGCCCGAGATCTGCTCGTGGAGCAGCTCGGCTTCGGCCTCGAGGTCGAAGGTCTCGAGGCGACGCTTGATCGCCTCGGCGCCCATGTGCGCCTCGAAGTACAGGCCGTAGCGGTCCTGCAGCTCGTGGAAGACCGAGTCCTCGGGCTTGAGGTCGCCGACCTTGAGGTTGCGGAAGTCCTCCCACACGCGCTCGAGCTGCGAGATCTGCTCGTCGAACGACTTGCGGATCTGCGACATCTCCTTCTCGCCGGCGTCCTTGACCTTGCGCTTCTGGTCGGCCTTGGCGCCCTCTTCCTCCAGAGCGGCGAGGTCGGTCTCGAGCTGCGCGAGACGCGCGTTGATGCGGTCCTCACGCTGCTGCTCGAGCGCCTTGATCTCGAGGCGCATCTCGCTCTCGAGGCCGGGGAGGTCGGCGTGACGTCCCTCCTCGTCGACCGAGATCACCATGTACGCGGCGAAGTAGATGACCTTCTCGAGGTCCTTCGGCGCCATGTCGAGCAGGTAGCCGAGACGGCTCGGCACACCCTTGAAGTACCAGATGTGCGTCACCGGGGCGGCGAGCTCGATGTGGCCCATGCGCTCACGGCGGACCGAGCTCTTGGTGACCTCGACACCGCAGCGCTCGCAGACGATGCCCTTGAAGCGCACGCGCTTGTACTTGCCGCAGGAGCACTCCCAGTCGCGGCTCGGTCCGAAGATCTGCTCGCCGAACAGACCGTCCTTCTCGGGCTTGAGGGTGCGGTAGTTGATGGTCTCGGGCTTCTTGACCTCACCGTACGACCAGGCGCGGATGTCCGAGCTGGTCGCCAGCCCGATGCGGAGCTGATCGAAAGTGGTTGCGTCGATCACTATGTGTTCTCTCTCGCTTCTTCTCTAAATCCTGTTGCGGCCCGGCTCAGATCTCGTCGATCGACGAGGACTCGAAGCGGGTGGAGATGTTGATGCCGAGCTCCTCCGCGGCACGGAAGACCTCGTCGTCCGTGTCCTTGAGGCTCAGCGCGCTGCCGTCGGCGCCGAGGACCTCGACGTTCAGGCAGAGCGACTGCATCTCCTTGATGAGCACCTTGAAGCTCTCGGGGATTCCGGGCTCCTGGATGTTCTCGCCCTTGACGATCGCCTCGTAGACCTTGACGCGGCCGAGGATGTCGTCGGACTTGATCGTGAGGAGCTCCTGGAGCGCGTAGGCGGCGCCGTAGGCCTCGAGAGCCCACACCTCCATCTCACCGAAGCGCTGGCCGCCGAACTGCGCCTTACCACCGAGCGGCTGCTGGGTGATCATCGAGTAGGGGCCGGTGCTGCGCGCGTGGATCTTGTCGTCCACGAGGTGGTGCA
>JAEYUT010000235.1 GCA_023432305.1 Actinomycetes bacterium | reverse complement strand
CGTCGTGCACGACACGCGCGACCTCGATCACGGCACGCGCATCGAGTATCGCGCCGTCGCCGTGGATGCCGCAGGTCAGCGCTCGGCGTCGTCGCTCGTGGTCGAGGTGGTGCGCTCGCGCTAGCTGCGCCACTCGAGCGCGACAGGGTGCCGGTCGCGCGGACGGGACAGCGTCAGTTCGCGGCGGGCGGCGGGGAGGCGAGCAGCTGCTGCGCGCGCACGAGATGGCCGGGCTCGAGCACGATCTGGTAGTTCTCGGCGAGCACATGGCTGGTCGACTCGAAGTCGCGGATGCGGCGCGAGATCGCGTAGCTGGCCAGCTGCACGAAGAGTCCCGTGGCCGCGCCGATGAAGACGGCTGCGGCGAAGAGCTGCCAGGTGAACGCGGGCGCGAGCAGGCTCATGAACAGCCCCACGAAGATGCCGAGCCATGCACCCGAGAGCGCACCCGAGAGCGCCGCACTGTTCCAGGAGCGCTTCTTCGTGACGATCTCCACGCTCGTGAGGTTGTTGCCGACGATCGCGAGCTTCGCGACCGGGAAATCGGCCTTCGCGAGACGGTCGACCACCGCCTGCGCCTCCTGGTAGGTGTCATAGGTGCCCAGCACGTCGCCGTGCGGCACACTCATCGGGACGTTGCGGCGCGGGGAGCGAGAAGAGTTGGACACCCCGCCATTCTGGCACCGCACAGGTAGGGTTTGACCGTGAGCGCCACGAGAGTCTTCGTCGCCCGTCTTGCCGGGTGCTCCGTCTTCGACCCCAACGGCGACCGGGTCGGTCGGGTGCGCGACGTCCTCGTCGTGTACCGGCACAATGCGTCTCCGCGCGTCGTCGGACTCATCGTCGAGATCCCGGGACGTCGTCGCGTGTTCCTCTCGATCGGGCGCGTCACCAGCATCGGCGCGGGTCAGATCATCACCACGGGCCTCATCAACCTGCGCCGCTTCGAGCAGCGCGGCGGCGAGGTGCGGGTGATCGCCGAGCTTCTCGGGCGGCAGGTGACGCTGCGCGACGGATCCGGCGATGCGACCATCGAGGATGTCGCGATCGTCGAGACGGGTCCCGGCGAATGGCGTGTGGGCGAGCTGTTCCTGCGCCGCCCCCGCACGAGCGCCACGCCTTTCGCGAAGGGTCCCACGCTGCTGGCCGCGTGGGTGGATGTGCGGGAGAAGAACGCGCCGGGCGAAGCCCAGTCGGCGGAGCACCTGATCGCCACCTATGCCGACCTCCTGCCCGCCGACCTCGCGTCCACTCTTCTCGACCTTCCGGTGGAGCGTCGCTTCGAGGTCGCCGAGGAGCTCCCGGATGACCGTCTGGCGGATGCGCTCGAGGAGATGCCCGAGCAGGAGCAGGTCGACATCCTCACGCAGCTCGACGACGAGCGCGCAGCCGACGTGCTCGACCAGATGCAGCCGGATGACGCTGCCGACCTCATCGCGCAGCTTCCCGGTGAGCGGGGCGAAGCGCTGCTGGGCCTCATGCAGCCCGAGGAGGCCGACGATGTGCGCTTCCTGCTGAACTACGCCCCCGAGACCGCTGGTGGTCTCATGACCACCGAGCCCATCATCGTCTCCGCCGACGCGACCGTCGCGGAGGGCCTCGCCCTCATCCGCCGACACGAGCTCGCGCCCGCGCTCGGTGCCGCCGTGTGCGTCACCCTCCCGCCGTACGAGCCGCCGACGGGCCGCTTCCTCGGTGTCGTGCATTTCCAGCGCATGCTGCGCTACCCGCCGCACGAGCGTCTCGGCGCTCTCATCGACTCGAACCTCGAGCCGGTGCGTCCCGAGACGAGCGCCGCCGAGGTGGCGCGCATCCTCGCCAGCTACAACCTCGTCTCGCTCCCGGTCGTCGATGAGCTGGGCCGACTCGTCGGGGTGGTGACGATCGATGACGTCCTCGACTATCTGCTTCCCGATGACTGGCGAAGTTCGCCCGGCGAGGAGCACACAGCTCCCCTGACCACGAACACCGCGACCATCCCGACGCGAGGAAGGAGGACTCCGAATGGCACGTCGTAGCGAACCGCGCATGGACGCCCCGAAGAGCCCCCGCCCCGCATTCGGCTTCCGCAGCTCGGGAAGCGACCGCTTCGGACGCGCGACGGAGGCGATCGCCCGCGGCATGGGCACTCCCTGGTTCCTCATCGGCCTGAGCGTGTTCGTGCTCGCCTGGATGAGCTGGAACACCTTCGCCCCCGGGCATCTGCAGTTCGACCGCGCCGACTACGGCTTCATCGCCCTCACCCTCGTGCTCTCGCTGCAGGCGTCATATGCGGCCCCCCTCATCCTGCTCGCGCAGAACCGACAGGACGACCGCGACCGGGTGCAGATCGAGCAGGACCGCCAGCGCGCCGAGCGCAACCTCGCGGACACCGAGTACCTGGCGCGCGAGGTCGTGGCTCTGCGGCTCGCGATGAAGGAGGTCGCGACGAAGGACTTCATCCGCCACGAGCTGCGGGCCCTGCTGGAGGAGCTCGACCGCGAGAAGGCCGAGGACGAGGCCGTCTCGTGAGCGCATCGCCCCCCACCGCGGATGCGGTCCGCGCTGCTCTCGCGCGCGTCGTCGATCCGGAGATCCGCCGCCCCATCACCGAGCTCGACATGGTGGCGGATGTCGCCGTCGACGGTCCGACCGCGCGCGTCGCGGTGAATCTGACGATCGTCGGCTGCCCGGCGGCCGACCGCATCGAACGCGATGTCCGTGACGCGGTTCTCGCGGTTCCCGGCGTCGACGCGATCGATCTCGAGGTCGGGGTGATGTCTCCCGCACAGCGCACCGCGCTCGTGGAGCGCCTGCGCGGCACCAGGGCGATGCCGTTCGGCCCCGGCACGCTCACCCGCGTCATCGCGGTGAGCTCAGGCAAGGGGGGCGTCGGCAAGTCGACCATCACGGCCGAGCTCGCCGTCGCTCTCGCCTCCCGCGGTCTCGCGGTGGGGCTCGTGGATGCCGACGTCTTCGGCTTCTCGATCCCCGGCATCCTGGGCATCCCGGATGCGAAGCCCACCCAGGTGGGCGACATGATCCTGCCGCCCGTGGCGCACGGGGTGAAGGTCATCTCGATCGGCATGTTCGTGGAGAACGGCACGCCCGTGTCGTGGCGCGGCCCGCTGCTGCACCGCACGATTCAGCAGTTCCTCACGGATGTGCACTTCGGCGACCTCGATGTGCTGCTGGTCGACCTGCCGCCCGGCACGGGCGATGTGGCGATCACTCTCGGGCAGCTTCTGCCGAACGCGGAGGTGCTCGTCGTCACGACCCCGCAGCAGGCCGCCGCAGGGGTCGCGGAGCGTTCGGGGCTCCTCGCCCGCCAGACCGGCCAGACCGTCATCGGCGTCGTCGAGAACATGTCGGGTGGGATCTTCGGGTCCGGCGGCGGCGACGAGGTGGCCCGGCGTCTCGACGTACCCGTGCTCGCGCGCATCCCCCTCTCGGAGGGTGTGCCCGGTGCGGGCGACACCGGCGCCCCCGTCACGCTCACGAACTCCGCCGATCCGGCCGCAACCGAGCTCGCACGTCTCGCGGATGCGATCGCGGCACGCGGACGCGGACTCGCCGGCCGTTCCCTGCTCTAGCCGCCCGCGTCGGGGCGTGCTCCTCCCGGCCCGTTCGCGCCGATGCTCGCGGCGGGCTCCACGACGCGCGCGATCACCTCGACCAGCAGACGCTCCGCGAGCTCGGCCGGCAGCGCCTCGATGAGGGCGAGCAGCGGCGCCTGCTGGTCGGGCAGGCCCCCGTCTCCCCCGATGCCGAAGCCCTGCAGGAGCCCCCACGCCGTGTCGGGGTCGAGGTCGGAGGCGGCGAGCGCGGGGAGCCCCGCCACCAGCGGAGCCGCATCCGCGTGCGGCACACCGCGCACCGCATCCGCGCCCGCCTCGAGCGCGGCGATGAGATCCGGAAGCACACGCTCGGTGACAGGCGTGACGGTCAGGTGCGTGGTCGAGGGGATGCGCACGCCCGTCTCAGGGCGCGTCGCCGGCTGCAGCTGCAGCACGAAGCCCTGCCCGCGCACGGCGTCCGCCCAATGGTGCGGGTCGACCTGCCGCTCGAGCGGGAGAGCGGTGTCGGCAGCGACCGCGAGCAGCGGCCCCACGGGATCGCCCACGACCGCGAGTCCCTCGATCCGGTCGATCGCCGCCCGCAGCTCGCACGTAGCCCGCACGCACCGCGCGGTCAGCTCGACGAAGCCCGCACGGCCCAGGCTCGCGGCGAGCGCCCACGCCGCCGCGAGCGGCGCGGCCGACTTCGAACCGAGCAGCGTGGGGTTCACCACGGGGTAGCCGGGCCAGCGCGTCGTCGCGAAGAACTGGCTGCGCTGAAGCGCGCGGCTGCGGTGCAGCAGCACCGAGGCGCCCTTCGGGGCGTAGCCGTACTTGTGTGCGTCGGCGCTGATGCTCGTGACGCCCTCGACGCGGAAGTCCCACGGGAGCAGCGGATCGCCGCCCGCCTCCTCCCAGAACGGCAGCACGAATCCGCCGAAGCACGCGTCGACGTGGAGCCGGATGCCGCGCGCCGCCGCCTCGGCCGCCACCTCGGCGACCGGGTCGAGCGCGCCCGTCGGGTAGCTCGGAGCCGACAGCACCACGAGCGCGACGTCGTCGCCCAGGCGCGCCGCGACATCCGCCGCCGCGACCGCGCCGTCGGGGGCTGTGGGCACGAGGTCGAGCTCGACATCGAAGTACTCAGCCGCCTTGTGGAACGCGGCGTGCACAGTGGCGGGGGCGACGAGGCGCGCCCGGCCTTCCGGATGCGCCGCCCGCCAGGCGTCCCGCGCAGCCTTCACCGCGAGCAGGCAGCTCTCGGTGCCGCCTGTCGTCACCGAGCCGACCGTGTCATCATCCCCGTGCAGCATCTGACGTGCGAAGCCCACGAGCTCCGCTTCGAGCACCGCGACCGACCGGAACGTCGTCGGGTCGAGTCCGTTGAGGGGCTGCACGGCGCGGATCGCCGCAGCCGCGAGCTCATCGAGCTCGGCGGTGCCCGGGTCGTACACGTAGCTCAGCACGCGGCCGCCGTGCGTCGGCGGGTCGAGGGCGCGCAGCTGCGCCAGTCGTGCGAGCACCTCGTCGCGGGAGCGCGGTTCGATCATCGGGCGCCCTCAGCCTCCGCGCCGTTCTCGGCAGCGGCACCTTCGGCCTCTGCCGCGAGATCGATGTCGCCGCGGCGCAGCGGGTAGCGCCCGAGTGTCAGCAGGCTCACCGCGATCATGATCGCGGGGATGACGCTGAAGCTCAGCACGATGCCCGCGATCGCGAGCTCGCTCTGCCCCACCACGGCGCCCGCCACGGACTCCTGATATCCGGTCGCGGCGAGCGCGAGCGACAGGACGACGGCGCCGAGCGCCATGCCGGTGGTCTCGCCCGCCGTCCACACTCCGCCGAACACGCCAGCGCGGCCTTCCCCGTGCTGCCGGGCGTCGTGCGAGATCACGTCGGGAAGCATCGCCATCGGGAGCGTCTGCATCCCGGCGTACGCGGCGCCCGCCACCCCGACAGGCAGGTAGATCCACGGCCCGGGCGCCCACAGCATGATCACGAGCGACAGCGCCGCGAGGCCGAACATCATCGACGCGACCCCGAAGGCCCATTCCTTGCTCGTGCGCGCGGAGATCCGCGCCCAGACGGGAGCGAACAGCAGCGCCGGAGCGATGAGCGCGAGGAACAGGAAGGTGGTGGCGCGCTCATCTCCGAGCACCCACTTGGCCACGTAGGCGGCGCCTGCCAGCATCATCCCCGTTGCGAGGGCCTGCAGGGCGAAGGTGCCCAGCAACGTGCGGAATGCGCGGCTGCGTCGCAGGGCGGCGATGCCGCCGGCGTAGAAGGCTGCGATCGAGACGCGGCCGGGCGCTCCCGCGGGGAGACCGCGCGGAGCGGAGGTCGACGCGACGAGCATGCCGAGTCCGAGCAGAAGTCCCGCGATGATCGCCATCCCGAGGTAGCCCTCGGGCGTGGATCCGCCGAACAGCTCCCGCAGCTCGGGGCCGCCCGCACCGAACAGCAGGATCGCGAAGGTGAGCACCACGACGCGTGCCGAGAGCAGGCGAGTGCGCCCGTCATAGTCGGGCACGATCTCCGCGGGCAGCGTGATGTAGGGCACCTGGAACAGACTGAACGCGGTCGCCGCGAGGAGGAACGCCACCGCGACCCAGATCCCACCCGCCACAGGGCCGACGCCCGGCGCGACGGCGAACGTGAGCACGAAGAACAGCGGCAGCAACGCGGCACCCAGCAGCATGAAGCGGCGACGGGTCCCCGACGCGGCCCGGCTGCGATCGCTCGCCCCGCCGATCACCGGGTCGATGAGCACGTCCCACACCTTGGCGACGCCGATGATGAGTCCCACCCAGATCGCCGCGACCCCGAGGGTGTCGGTGAGGTAGATCGCGAGCACGAGGCCCGGGAGAGTGCCGAACCCTCCCGTGCCGATGGATCCGGCCGCGTAGCGGGCGATGGTGGAGGTGCCGATCCGGGGTGACGTCGTCGTCATGCGCGTCAGACTATCGCCGACCGCTCTGTCTGCTGCACCTCCCCCGGTATGGGGTCGGAAGTGGGACGCGCGTCCAACTTAGACTCGTCGCATGACCGGCTCGATGCTGACCCGCCCGCTCGCCGACGAGCTCGCACGCGACCTCGCAGGAACTTCCGGCGGCACCGTCTCGGTGATCGCGCCGTTCACGGCCGCAGAGCTCTACGAGCTCCCCCACGCGACACTCGACGAAGTGAAGCAGGCAGCCCAGCGCGCCCGGGTCGCCCAGGCAGCCTGGTGGGCGGCTGGGCCCGCTCACCGTCGCCGCGTGCTCCTGCGCGGGCACGATCTGCTGCTCGAGCGGCGCGAACTGCTGCTGGATGCGGTGCAGTCGGAGACCGGCAAGACCCGCGGCCAGGCCTTCGAAGAGGTCTTCAACGCCGCGGCTACCACACGCTACGCCGCGCGAACCGCTCACCGCGCGGTCGCCGGCGGCGGCCGCCGTGCCGGAATCCCTGCGCTCATGCGCGCCCGGGTGCGG
>JAEYUT010000179.1 GCA_023432305.1 Actinomycetes bacterium | reverse complement strand
GTGCGCGACCATGCGCATGGTGCGTGGTTCGCTCTGGAGGGCGAGACGATCACGCCGCTTGTCGCGGGGACGAGCGGCGTGATCGAGCCGGCGCCGATCGACGAAGTCGAGCTGCTCGCCCCGGCCGCCGAGGATCCCGTGGCCATGTCCGGGTCCGACGACGACGGCTTCCTGCTCGCGCTCGCTGTGGTGTTCGCGCTGCTCGCCGTGGTGGTCGCGGCGCTCTTCCTGCCGGGCACCTCGCCGCTGCGGCCGTCCGGCGACGAGCGGGGCGAGGACGATTCCGCCGAGGATCTCGCTCCCCGCGAGGTGTGATAACCTCGACGTACCGAAGACCGCTGGTCTCTGTGTGCCTGCTTGCAGAAGCACAGACGAAGTCCTCATCGAGGGGCCCGCGCAGGTGTGTGAAGCAACCGGGAGACCGGCACCCAGCTCCGTGCGCTTGCGCCGGAGCTTTTTTCATGCGGGCGGACAGCTTCTTCGGTGCTCATCCACAATGACAAGGAGCGCCATGGCGAACAAGGAAACCACGGTCGCCGAGCTTGCGGAGCTTTTCCGCAGCTCGAACGCGGTCGTGCTCACCGAGTACCGCGGCCTGACGGTGGCTCAGCTCAAGCAGCTGCGCACGAACATCCGCCAGGACGCGAGCTACGCCGTGGTGAAGAACACGCTGACCAAGATCGCAGCGAAGGAAGCCGGCGTGGAGGGTCTCGACGACCTCCTCGAGGGCCCTTCGGCGATCGCATTCGTCCACGGTGACACTGTCAACGTGGCGAAGGCCATCCGTGACTTCGCCAAGGCCAATCCTCTTCTCGTGATCAAGGGCGGCTACTTCGACGGTGCCGCTCTGTCCGCCGCGGAGGTGGGCAAGCTCGCCGACCTCGAGTCCCGTGAAGTTCTGCTGGCGAAGCTCGCCGGCGCCTTCAAGGCCTCGCTGTTCGGAGCTGCCTACCTGTTCAACGCGCCGCTGGCGAAGGCCGTCCGCACGGTCGACGCTCTGCGCGAGAAGCAGGAGACCGCGAACTAACACGGTTCGCACCTAGACACGCCCGGCGAGCCCTCGCCGGTGTGACGATCCCCGGGGTGACACCCCGAAAGCTAAGGAGAAAGAAATGGCTAAGCTCAGCACCGACGAGCTGATCGCAGCGTTCAAGGAGCTCTCGCTCATCGAGCTGTCCGAGTTCGTCAAGGCGTTCGAGGAGACCTTCGAGGTCACCGCCGCCGCCCCCGTCGCCGTTGCCGCTGCTGGTGTCGCCGGTGGCGCCGCCGCCGCCGAAGAGGTCGAGGAGAAGGACTCGTTCGACGTCGTCATCGAGTCGGCCGGCGACAAGAAGATCCAGGTCATCAAGGAGGTGCGCGCGCTCACCAGCCTCGGCCTCGGTGAGGCGAAGGCTCTCGTCGACGGCACCCCCGCCACCGTGCTCGAGGGTGCGAACAAGGAGACCGCCGAGAAGGCGAAGGCTCAGCTCGAAGAGGCTGGCGCCACGGTCGTCCTCAAGTAATCTCCGCATTACGCGCGAAGGGCGCCACTCCCGCATGGGGGTGGCGCCCTTTCCGCATTCCGCGGCGGCGCCGACTGAGCGTTTCCAGATCGTGACCCGTCTGGGGGTAGACCGCCGAGTGCACGCTCGCCTAGCGTTGAGGCGGAAACGGTTCCCTTCGCTGTGAACGCTCCGGAGGGAGCGAACGATTCTGCACCATCCGCACCTGGTCCGCATCGCGGACGAGGCTCAATGAGGAGGAAGAATGCGCTCACGGGTGAACCGCCGGCTGGCCGCCGGAATCGCAGCGATCGGGATCGGCGCACTCGCGCTCTCGGCGTGCACGGGCGACATCGGAGCAGACGACGACCGCGAGGTCGACTGCGGACCCTACGAGGAGTACGGATCGTTCGACGGCGAGACCGTCACGATCGGCGGAACGATCCTCGACCTCGAGGCCGACCGTCTCGTCGAGTCCTGGAAGGACTTCGAGACATGCACCGGCATCGAGATCAACTACCAGGGCACGAGCGAGTTCGAGGCTCAGATCGCCGTCCTCGCCGAGGGCGGCAACGCCCCCGACATCGGCATCATCCCGCAGCCCGGTCTGCTCCAGCGTCTCGCCGCGGGCGGCTGGCTGATCCCGGCATCGGAGCCGGTTGTGGCGAACATCGACGAATGGTGGGACCCCACGTGGAAGGAGTACGGCTCGGCTGATGGCGTCGTGTACGCCGCCCCGCTCATGGCCTCCATCAAGGGCTACGTCTGGTACTCGCCGGCGGAGTTCGAGGAGAACGGCTACGAGATCCCCGAGTCGCTCGACGAGCTCATGGAGCTCTCGCAGACGATCGCCTCGGACAGCGGACACCAGCCGTGGTGCGTGGGCCTGGAGTCAGGTGAGGCCACCGGCTGGCCCGGCACCGACTGGATCGAGGACTTCGTGCTCCGCCAGGCAGGCCCCGATGTCTACGACCAGTGGGTGACGCACGAGATCCCGTTCAACGACCCCGCGATCGTCCAGGCATTCGACTCGGTGGGCGAGTACCTCAAGAGCAACGAGATGGTCAATGGCGGCATCGGCGACGTGACCACGCAGATCAGCGAGCCGTTCCAGACGGCCGGCCTGCCGATCCTCGACGGCGAATGCTCGCTGCACCACCAGGCCTCGTTCTACGAGACCTTCTGGAACCCGGAGGGCGGCGACGAGAACACCGTCGCATCCGACGGCACCGTCTTCGCGTTCCTGCTGCCGCCGGTGAACGCCGACGACCCGCAGGCCGTGACGGGCGGCGGTGAGTTCCCGGTGGCGTTCCGCGACGCGGAGGAGGTGGAGGCGGTGCGCGCCTACCTCTCGAGCGACACCTGGGCGAACAACCGCGTGAAGCTCGGCGGCGTCATCTCGGCCAACAAGGGCGTCGATCCGGCGAACGCCTCGAGCGAGCTGCTCGAGCAGTCGATCGAGATCCTGCAGGGTGACACGGTGTTCCGCTTCGATGGATCCGACCTCATGCCCGGTGCTGTCGGTGCGGACTCCTTCTGGAAGGGCATCGTGGCGTGGGTGAGCGGGCAGTCGACGCAGGCCACCGTGGACGCGATCGAAGCCAGCTGGCCCGCCAGCTGACCGACCGATGAGATCGGGGGCGGAACTGGCGACAGTCCGCCCCCGACCTCCCGGAGCCGAGCGAGCTCCGACCTCGACTCGCTCAACCTCTTCGCCGTCGAAGAAAGGCGCGTGATGCGATGACCACCGCGGATCTGATCGGGAAGATCCTGCAGGTCGTGATGGGACTGGCGATCTTCGCCGCCGTCATCGGCCTGCTCGTCTTCCTCATCGACAAGGCCCCGAAACGGGGCCGCGACTACTGGCAGCTCGTCGGGTTCCTGGCGCCCGCGATCATCCTGCTGGCGATCGGCCTCATCTACCCGGCGATCCGCACCACAGGGCTCGCCTTCCTCGACAAGTCGGGGGAGTTCAGCTGGGCCAACTTCGTCTGGCTGTTCACGCAGCCTGCGGCGCTTCGGACCCTCGTCAACACCATCATCTGGGTGGCGCTCGTGCCGACGCTGTCCACCGCGCTCGGTCTCCTCTACGCCGTCTTCATCGACAAGTCGCGAGGCGAGCGCATCTACAAGGCGCTCGTCTTCATGCCGATGGCGATCTCGTTCGTCGGCGCCGGCATCATCTGGAAGTTCGTCTACGAGTACAAGTCCGCCGGCCGCGAGCAGATCGGTCTTCTGAACGCGCTCGGGGTGGCGTTCGGCGGCGACCCGGTGCAGTGGCTGCAGACCGATCCCATCAACACGTTCCTCCTCATCATCGTGATGATCTGGATCCAGACCGGGTTCGCGATGGTCGTTCTCTCGGCGGCGATCAAAGGCATCCCGACCGAGCAGGTGGAGGCGGCTCAGCTCGACGGGACGAACCCGTGGCAGCGATTCCGCAACGTCACGATCCCCGGCATCCGCGGCTCACTCGTCGTCGTGCTCACCACGATCTCGATCGCGACCCTCAAGGTGTTCGACATCGTGCGCACCATGACCGCCGGAAACTTCAATACGAGCGTCATCGCCAACGAGATGTACACCCAGGCGTTCCGCGCCTCGGAGGTGGGGCGCGGCTCCGCGCTCGCCGTCATCCTGTTCGTGCTCGTGCTGCCGATCGTCATCTACAACGTCAACATCATGCGCAAGCAGAGGGAGATCCGATGACCAGCGTGGCCCCCGTCGATCTGCCCATCCCCGGTGACGGGACCGAAGCGGAGGAGGCCCTCGCGGGCCTCAAGACCGAGCGCGTCAAGCGGCGACTGACCTCCCGCTGGGCCACCTTCGCGGCACTCCTCATCGCGGTGCTGTGGACGATCCCCACATTCGGCATCTTCGTCTCCTCGTTCCGCCCTGCGGATCTGATCCAGACGACCGGGTGGTGGACGATCTTCCAGAACCCGGGCTTCACGCTCGACAACTACCAGGACGTGCTCCTCTCGCCGTCGCAGTCGTCGCCGCAGCTCGGCGCCTACTTCGTCAACTCGCTCTTCATCGCGATTCCGGCGACCGTGTTCCCGATCGCGATCGCCGCGATGGCGGCGTACGCGTTCGCGTGGATGCGCTTCCGGTTCGTGGGTCCGCTGTTCGTCTTCGTCTTCGCGCTGCAGATCGTGCCGCTGCAGATGGCGCTCGTGCCGCTGCTGCAGTTCTTCTCCACGTGGCTGAAGCCCGGCCAGCAGTGGATACACGACGTGCTTCCGATGATCCCGGTGCAGAACTATCTGCCGATCTGGATCGCGCACACGATCTTCGCGCTGCCGCTGGCGATCTTCCTGCTGCACAATTTCATCTCCGAGATCCCCGGGGATGTCATCGAGGCGGCGCGCGTGGACGGCGCGACGCACGGGCAGATCTTCCTGCGGATCGTGCTGCCGCTGGCGGTGCCGGCGATCGCCTCGGTCGCGATCTTCCAGTTCCTCTGGGTGTGGAACGACCTGCTCGTGGCGCTCATCTTCTCGGGTGGCACGCAGGATGCGGCGCCGCTCACGCAGAGGCTCGCGGAGATGGTCGGGTCGCGCGGGCAGGAATGGCATCGGCTGACGGCGGGCGCGTTCGTGTCGCTCATCGTGCCGCTCATCGTGTTCTTCTCGCTGCAGAGATACTTCGTGCGGGGGCTGCTGGCCGGCTCCACGAAGGGGTAGCGCTCGGGCTCAGGTGCCCCTCGGTCCAGGCGGCCGAGGGGCACCTGCTTGTCGACACCAGCACCACCTAGCGATATATCGTAGAATATCGCGAAGCAGGGAAAGCGAGGTGCACATGAGCATGCACGGAGGAATGGGCGGCCGCGTCGGCGGCCGGGGAGTGGGCAGCCGCGACGAGGCGGTGCAGCGCGCCGAGAACGCGACCGCGCCCCGCATCCCGCACCTGATCGAGCGCATCGGCGAGCTCTTCGCCCCGTACCGCACCCAGCTGATCATCACCATCGTCCTCGTGCTGGTCTCAGCCGCGCTCGGCGTGCTTCCGCCCCTGCTCACCCAGCGCGCCTTCGACGACGGCCTGTTCCCTGCGGGCGGTGCGGGGCCGGATGTGCCCGTGCTGCTCGTGCTCGTGGGTGCGATGGTGGGCCTCTGGCTCATGAGCGCCGCGCTCGGCGTCGCGCAGACCTACCTCACCGCGAAAGTCGGCAACTCGGTGATGGGCGCGCTTCGCGTGAAGCTCTTCAGTCACCTGCAGGCGATGGAGCTCGGCTTCTTCACCCGCACCAAGACGGGCGTCATCCAGTCCCGGCTCCAGAACGACGTCGGCGGCGTCGCATCCGTGCTCAACAACACCATCTCGAGCGTCGTCGGCAACACCGTCACCGTGATCGGCGCGCTCGTGGCGATGCTGCTGCTCAGCTGGCAGCTCACCGTCGTCGCGATCATCCTGCTGCCCGTGCTCGTGTGGGCCCAGCGCCGCGTCGGCCAGGTGCGCGCGCGCATCGCGACCGAGACGCAGGAGTCGCTGTCCGAGATGACGGCGATCACCCAGGAGACGCTCTCGGTGTCCGGCATCCTGCTCGCGAAGACCTTCAATCGTCAGCCTGCCGAGATCGGGCGCTACACCGACGAGAACGAGCGCCAGATCGATCTCCAGGTGCGCCTGCAGATGTCGGGGCAGTGGTTCTTCGCCGTCGTGAGCGTGTTCATGTCGGTCATCCCGGCGGTCATCTACCTGGTCGCCGCGTGGCTGATCCTCGACGGCGTCGAGGTGACCGCGGGGACGCTCGTCGCCTTCACGACCGTGCAGGCGCGGCTCATGTTCCCGCTCATGGGGCTGCTGCGCGT
>JAEYUT010000089.1 GCA_023432305.1 Actinomycetes bacterium | reverse complement strand
GCACCAAGATGACCGAGAAGCTCATCGGCCTCAACGGCTACGACATCGAGGTGCCGATCGCGGAGCACCACATCGTCATGTTCTACGCCGACCGTCCCGGCATCGTCGCGGTCTACGGCAAGGAGTTCGGCGACGCGGGCATCAACATCGCGGGTATGCAGATCGCACGCCGCAGCGCGGGAGGCCAGGCGCTGTCGATCATCACTGTGGATTCGCCGGTTCCCGAGGAGATCCTCGAGCGCCTGCGTGCCGCGATCGACGCCGACGACGTGCGCGAGATCGACATCGTCGCCTCCTGAGGCGCGATATCTCATGACGACGGGCGGGGCTTCGGCTCCGCCCGTCGTCATGTCGGCGCCCAGGTCGATGGCCTCTCGCCGAGCGTGAATCTGACGCCTATCCTCGGAGGATGAGCGAGCAGCCCTCCGACCCCGCCGTCGCCGTCGCCGCGCCGGCCGCGGGTCGCAACGCGCTCGCCGTAACGTCGTTCGTGGTGGCGGTCGCCTCCTACGTGGTGGGGATCCTCGCGGGGCTCGCCGCCTACGGCGTGCTCGCGGAGGGCGAATTCGCGGTGTACACGGCGGCGATCACCATCGTCTCCGCGCTGCGCGTGATCGCCGCGATCATCGCGATCGTGCTGGCAGTCATCGCGCTCGGTCGCGCCGGAGGGCGGCTCCTCATCGGCGCGGCCCTCGGCATCTCGGGGGTGGAGATCCTCGCCATCGTCTCGAGCATCCTCAGCTCGATGGTGTTCGACGTCGTCTGATCGGGCGTGCGACGGAGGATCAGCTGCCTGCGGGCGGTCCCTCCTGGGCGGCTGCCTCATCCATCCAGAAGAACTCGAAGATGTTGCCGTCCGGATCCTGCAGGTCGCGCGAGTACATGAACCCCATGTCCTGAGGCGGCACCGGCTCGCTGCCGCCCGCCCCGAGGCCCTTCGCGAGCATCTCGTCGACCGCCTCACGGCTGTCGACCGACAGCGCGTTCAGCACCTGCACGTGCGTGCTCGGGTCGATGATCGTCTTGTCGGTGAACGTCTCGAAGAACGGACGCGTCAGCAGCATCAGATACACGCTGCCGTCCTCGACGACGACGCAGGCGGCCTTGTCGTCGGTGAACCGCTCGTCGATGCGATAGCCGAGCGCCTGGTGGAACGCCTTCGAGCGCTCCAGATCGCTGACAGGGAGATTGATGAAGACGGACGAGGCCACGATTCGCTCCTTCGCGCTGGGGGGTTGGCGACCATCTTGGTCGCGCGAGGACCGGCTGTCCAGGGTCACCGGAGGCCGAACACACCGGCGGCACGCACCCAGCCGAGGAGTGCGTGCCGCCGAGGAGACGTCCGATGCTCAGAGCATGGGGTCCGTCTCCGTCGAACGCTGCCGGACCTGCGTGCCCGCCTGCGGGTCCACTGTGGAGCGTTCGGTGGTGATCGACTGGCGACGACGCATCAGCATCGCCAGCCCGATGATCGTGATGATGAGGCCGGCACCCATCAGCAGGTAGCCGACGAGGTCGATGTCGATCCATCCGGCCTCAAGGTTGAGCGCGAATGTCAGGATCGCACCCACCACGAACAGGAAGATTCCCAGACCGATGCTCATGCAAGTTCCTCTCTTCGGGGACGGCATGACGATACGGATCCGCTGAATGCGCTCCCAGCCCGTTGACGGCGGGCCCGCGCGCGCGCTATACGTGCGGGTCGGGCTGCTCGCGCCCGATAATCTGGAGCCATGAGCCGCACTATCGACCTCGCCGTGATCGCCGGAGATGGAATCGGACCGGAGGTCACCGCCGAGGCCGTCAAGGTGCTCGCCGCCGCCCTGCGCGATGAGGCGACGCTGAACGTCACGGAGTACCCCTTCGGGGCCGGGCACTTCCTGGAGACCGGCGAGATCCTGAGCGACGCCGACATCGAGGCGCTCTCCGCGCACGACGCCATCCTGCTGGGGGCGGTGGGAGGCGACCCGCGTGATGCCCGGCTCGCGGGCGGCATCATCGAACGCGGCCTGCTGCTGAAGCTGCGCTTCGCGCTCGACCACTACGTGAACCTGCGGCCCACGAAGCTGCACCCCACCGTCACGAGCCCGCTCGCGAACCCCGGTGAGGTGGACTTCGTGGTGGTGCGCGAAGGCACCGAAGGGCCGTACGTCGGCAACGGCGGAAGCATCCGCCAGGGCACCCCGCACGAGATCGCCAACGAGGTGAGCATCAACACCGCATACGGCGTCGAGCGCGTCGTGCGGTACGCCTTCCAGCTCGCCGAGAAGCGTCGCAAGAAGGTCACCCTCGTGCACAAGACCAACGTGCTCACGCACGCCGGACGCCTGTGGTCGCGTCTCGTCGAAGCCGAGGCGGCCAATCACCCGGACGTGGCGTGGGATTACCTGCACGTGGACGCCGCGACCATCTTCATGGTCACCGACCCTGCTAGGTTCGACGTCATCGTCACCGACAATCTCTTCGGCGACATCCTCACCGATCTGGCCGGCGCCATCAGCGGCGGCATCGGACTGGCGGCCTCGGGCAACATCAACCCGGACGGCGCCTTCCCCAGCATGTTCGAGCCGGTGCACGGATCCGCGCCCGACATCGCAGGTCAGCAGAAGGCCGACCCGACCGCTGCGATCCTCTCGACCGCGCTGCTGCTCGACCACCTCGAGCTGCCGGATGCGGCCCGCCGGATCGAAGCGGCCGTCGCCGTCGACCTGACCGACCGTGGAACCACCCCGCGCACGACCTCCGAGGTCGGCACGGCGATCGCCGACCGGCTCGGCTGATCACCGGGCAGCGGGCGCACAATAGATCCGAAGCCTTTCGAGAGAGCGAACCCATGACGATCAACCTCCTTCCGCTCGCGCAGGACCTCACCTTCCAGGTGACCCGCAACGAGAACGCGGCGACGCCCGAGGCGCGCGCCGCGATCCTCGAGAACCCCGGATTCGGGCAGCACTTCACCGACCACATGGTCGACATCTGCTGGTCGGAGCGGGGCGGATGGCACCGTCCGCGCGTGCAGCCCTACGGTCCGATCTCTCTCGACCCTGCCGCGTCGGTGCTGCACTACGGTCAGGAGATCTTCGAGGGGCTGAAGGCCTACCGTCACGCCGACGGCTCGATCTGGACCTTCCGCCCGGAGGCGAACGCCGCCCGCCTGCAGCGTTCGGCTCGGCGCCTGGCGCTGCCCGAGCTGCCCGTGCAGCACTTCCTCGACTCGCTCAAGCAGCTCATCGCTGTCGACGCCGACTGGGTGCCCACGCAGGATGAGACGAGCCTCTACATCCGGCCGTTCATGTTCGCCAAAGAGGCGTTCCTCGGCGTGCGTCCGGCGAAGAAGGTGGCGTACTACGTCATCGCATCGCCCGCGGGTGCGTACTTCACGGGTGGGGTGACCCCCGTGTCGATCTGGCTCTCGACGGCCTACGCGCGCGCCGCCCACGGCGGAACGGGAGCGGCGAAGACCGGCGGCAACTACGCGGCATCCCTGCTGCCGCAGGCGGAGGCCTACGAGAACGGCTGCGCCCAGGTGCTCTTCCTCGACTCGCAGGAGGGCAAGTACCTCGAAGAGCTCGGCGGCATGAACATCATCCTCGTGAAGAAGGACGGCACGCTGCTGACCCCCGCCTCCGATTCCATCCTCGAGGGCATCACGCGCGACTCGATCCTGCAGCTCGCCGAAGATCGTGGTCACACGATCGAGCGTCGACAGATCGCGTACGACGAGTGGCGCGACGGGGTCGCCTCGGGCGAGATCGTGGAGGCGTTCGCGTGCGGCACGGCCGCCGTCGTCACCCCGATCGCCGAGATCAAGACGGCCGACGATCGCGGCATCGTGATGCCCGAGGTCGAGAACCGCCTGGCGATGTCGCTGCGCGAAGAGCTCACCGGCATCCAGTACGGCCG
>JAEYUT010000076.1 GCA_023432305.1 Actinomycetes bacterium | reverse complement strand
CCTTGGAGCATCTCGACCTGCAGTTCACCGGGTCGAAGTCGGGTCACTTCGGCGACCCGCGTGTGCGGGAGGCGTTCCTGCTGACCGTGCCGCGGCAGGCGATCCTCGACGAGATCGTGGCGCCCGTGAAGGCCGATGCGATGATGCTCGACTCGTTCGTCGTGCGCCCGGGCGCGCCCGGATACGACGAGGCCGTCGCGGAGAACGGATCGGCCGCCTTCCACGCGACCGACATCGACCGGGCAGCGGCACTCCTCGCGGAAGCGGGCGTGACCGCGCCGGAGGTCTGCATCCTCTACGACCCTGCCGACGAACGCCGCGCCGCGGCCTTCGCCCTCATCCGGGAATCGGCCGCCCCGGCCGGCTTCCAGGTGACCGACTGCTCGCGCCGCGACTGGCGTGGACTCCTCGGAGTTCCGGGCGCGTACGACGCGGCGCTCTTCGCGTGGGACACCACGCGCCTCGGACCGGGGGCCGCGGCAGCCGTCTTCCGCAGCGACGCAACCCTCGCGAACTTCTCCGGATTCTCCGACCCGCGAGCCGATGCGCTCATCGACGAGATCCTCGCGAGCGACGACATCGACGCCATCACCGAGCGACTCATCCAGCTCGACGCGATCCTGTGGGAGTCCGCCTACGGGGTTCCGCTCTACGCCCACCCGGCGATCACCGCCGTCAGCGAGCGCGTCGACGGCGTCACGCGCTCTCCGCTCGCGCGCGGCGTGCTCTGGAACGCCTGGGCATGGACCCCCGCCGAATCGGATGCAGGCACCGCGACATCGCGTCCGCTAGAGTAGAACGTCGCTTTTCTGGCGCCATCGACTCTCACCCTCAACGTCTTCGAGGTTTCTGCATGCCCATCGTCCTCCGCTCCGACATCCGGAACGTCGCCATCGTCGCTCACGTCGACCACGGCAAGACCACCCTCGTCGACGCGATGCTGCGCCAGACCAACTCCTTCGGCTCGCACGAGCACGTCGAGGAGCGGGCCATGGACTCCAACGACCTCGAGCGTGAGAAGGGCATCACGATCCTCGCCAAGAACACGGCGATCTCCTACGAGGGCAAGCACGCTGAGAACGGCCCCATCACCATCAACGTGATCGACACCCCCGGCCACGCCGACTTCGGCGGCGAGGTCGAGCGCGGCCTCTCCATGGTCGACGGCGTCGTGCTGCTCGTCGACTCGTCCGAAGGTCCGCTGCCTCAGACCCGCTTCGTGCTGCGCAAGGCGCTCGAGGCGAAGCTGCCCGTGATCCTCGCGGTCAACAAGACCGACCGTCCGGACGCCCGCATCGACGAGGTGGTGAGCGAAGCGCAGGACCTCCTGCTCGGTCTCGCCTCCGACATGGCCGACGACGTGCCCGACCTCGACCTCGACGCGATCCTCGACGTGCCCGTCGTCTACGCGTCCGGCCGCAACGGCGCCGCATCCTGGAACAAGCCCGCCGACGGCGAGCTGCCCGACAACGACGACCTCGAGCCGCTCTTCGACGCGATCCTCAAGCACGTTCCGGCTCCCAGCTACGACGACGAGGCGCCGCTGCAGGCATGGGTCACCAACCTCGACTCCTCGCCGTTCCTCGGCCGCATCGCGCTCCTTCGCGTGTTCGCCGGCACCATCCGGAAGGGCCAGACCGTGGCCTGGGTGCGCAACGACGGCACCCACCAGAACGTGCGCATCACCGAGCTGCTCATGACGAAGGCGCTCGACCGTTACCCGGCCGAGTCCGCCTCCGCGGGCGACATCGTCGCCGTCGCCGGCATCGAGGACATCACGATCGGCAACACCATCGCCGACCCCGAGGACATCCGCCCGCTCCCCGCCATCACGGTCGACGAGCCCGCGATCTCGATGACCATCGGCACCAACACCTCGCCCATCGTCGGCAAGGTGAAGGGGCACAAGCTCACCGCCCGCATGGTCAAGGACCGCCTCGACCGCGAGCTCGTCGGCAACGTGTCGCTGCGCGTGCTCGACATCGGAAAGCCCGACGCGTGGGAGGTGCAGGGCCGCGGCGAGCTCGCCCTCGCGATCCTCGTCGAGAACATGCGCCGCGAAGGCTTCGAGCTCACCGTCGGGAAGCCGCAGGTCGTCACCAAGACCATCGACGGCAAGCTGCACGAGCCGTTCGAGCACCTCACGATCGACACCCCCGAGGAGCACCTCGGGGCGATCACCCAGCTCCTCGCCGCCCGCAAGGGCCGCATGGAGTCGATGACGAACCACGGCACCGGCTGGGTTCGCATGGAGTTCGTGGTGCCGAGCCGCGGCCTGATCGGCTTCCGCACCGAGTTCATGACCATCACCCGCGGCACCGGCATCGCCAACGCCATCTCGCACGGCTACGAGCCGTGGGCAGGCGACATCACGACCCGCGTCAACGGATCGATCGTCGCCGACCGTGCAGGCGTCGCGACCCCGTTCGCGATGATCGCCCTGCAGGAGCGCATGAGCTTCTTCGTCGAGCCGACGCAGGAGGTCTACGAGGGCATGGTCGTGGGCGAGAACTCGCGCGCCGACGACATGGACGTCAACATCACCAAGGAGAAGCAGCTCACCAACATGC
>JAEYUT010000038.1 GCA_023432305.1 Actinomycetes bacterium | reverse complement strand
GCTGCACGCCGAACAGGCCCAGACCGCGCGGCCCCATGATGGCCAGCAGCACCGGCGGCGCGCCCGCGAAGCCGAGGACCGCATCGTCGGAACCGGTGACGATGCTGCGCACGACCTCCACGAACTCGGGGTTCGTGTAGAGGCGCGGGTTCGCGAGCAGGATGCCCTGCAGTCTCCGGCCGGGGTCGGGACCGAGGGCGAGCTCGATCAGCCACTGGCCGATCGGCTGCGTCATCGGCAGCCACGGGAAGGCGATGCGCGCAGCGTGACCGAGGTTCGCGGCGTGCCAGTCGGAGGTGAACCTCATGGCGTCGGTGATCATCGCCTCTGCCTGGGTGTAGGCGCCCTGGATCGCATCGAGCACGCTCGCGAGTCGGCGGGCGGCGTCTGAGACCTGCCACATGCTCTGGCAGCTGAAGCTCAGCGCCTCCTGCACGGCACCCGTGCTGCCGAGCTCAAGGGCACGCAGCCGCTCCGCATCGTGGCTCGCGTCGTCACCGAGCGCCGCGAGCTCGGCCACGTGGGCGAGGAGCGCATCGGTGGCGACCATTGTGGATCCCACGTGCACGACAAGCGGTGCCGGCTCGATGCCCAGGCAGACGCCGACCTCCGGTGGTGTCGGCACGGCGAGGCCGGCGCTGTCTGTCACGGCATGGCCGTCGGCGCCGTCGGCGATGTCGGGCGGTGCCGCGCTCTCACGACGCTTCGGCATCTGCCACCGCCCGCAGGAGCGCCGACCGCGCGGCCGCGAGATCGTCGCGCGCGATGGCGAGATCGGCTTCGAACCCCGCGAGCTCCGCCTCGTAGATGGCGAACGCCGGCCCCCTCCAGTCGGCCTCGTGGATGCGCGCCGGTGCAGCCGCTCGCGCGACCGCCCGCGCGTGGATGCCGGTGACATCCGCAAGTGTCTCGGCGAGCCGGTCGACGTCGAGTCGATGCATCACGCTCCTCCTTCTGCTCCGTCCAGGGTGCGCCTCTCGGGGTGCCGCGCCTACTCGCCGACGCCACCCGGTCGGCTCCGATGCGCATCCCAAGGTGTGCAGGAGCCGTGGAACCGCGACAATGGGGCCCATGACCTTCACCCGAGCAGACGATGCGCCCCCCGTCTTCCGCATCTGCTTCGTCTGCACCGGGAACATCTGCCGCTCACCCATGGCCGAGGCGATCTTCCGCTCGATCGCGGCCTCCACGGGCTACACGTCGCAGATCTCGGTGACCTCGGCGGCCACCGGCGACTGGCACGTGGGCGAAGGCGCCGACCCGCGCACGATCGCCGCCCTGCACACCCACGGCTTCGACGGATCCCGTCATCGTGCGCGCCAGTTCGACCCGTCGTGGTTCCCGGCGCTCGATCTGGTGATCGCGTTCGACCGCGGACACGAGCGCGTGCTGCGCGAATGGGCGCCCACGGAAGCCGATCGCAGCAAAGTGCAGCTGCTGATGTCGTTCGACCCCGAGCAATCAGGCACGATGGAGGTACCGGATCCGTACTACTCGGATGCCGCCATGTTCGACACCGTGCTTCTCGCGATCGAACGGGCGTGCACCGCGCTCTTCCGGCAACTCGAACCCGCCATCCGACAGGGAGTCTCATGAGTCCGCTTCCCCCCCAGCCGCTGAGCCCCCTCGACGGCCGCTACCGCTCCGCCGTGGAGGGCCTCGGCGAGTATCTCTCCGAAGCCGGCCTCAACCGCGCACGGGTGCACGTGGAGGTGGAGTGGCTGCTGTTCCTCTCTGAGCGCGGCATGTTCGGATCAGCTGCCCCGTCGCCCGAGAAGGCCGCAGCGCTGCGCGAGTGGGCAGCCGGATTCGGTCAGCCGGAGATCGACGAGCTCGCCCGGGTCGAGGCGACCACCCGCCACGATGTGAAGGCCGTCGAGTACCTGGTGCGCGGGGCGCTCACCGAGCTCGGCCTCGATTCGCTCGCCGAGCTCACCCACTTCGCCTGCACCAGCGAGGACATCAACAACACGTCCTACGGGATCACGCTCCGCGCCGCCGTGCACGAGGTCTGGCTGCCGCGGTTCCGCACCGTCATCGCGAAGCTCCGCGAGATCGCGATCGAGCACCGCGACCAGCCTCTGCTCGCTCACACCCACGGCCAGCCCGCCACCCCGACGACCTTCGGCAAAGAGATCGCCGTCGTCGTGCACCGCCTGCAGCGTCAGCTGGAGCGCATCGAGGCGGTCGAGTTCCCCGCGAAGTTCTCGGGCGCGACGGGCACCTACTCCGCTCACCTCGCCGCCGACCCGGATGCCGACTGGCCCGCCCTCTCGCGCGCGTTCATCGAGCACCTGGGCCTCACCTGGAACCCGCTGACGACCCAGATCGAATCGCATGACGGCCAGGCGGAGATGTTCGGCCGCATCTCGCACGCGAACCGCATCCTGCACAACCTCGCAACGGATGTGTGGACCTACATCTCGATGGGCTACCTCACCCAGATCCCCGTCGCAGGCGCGACCGGATCGTCGACGATGCCGCACAAGATCAACCCCATCCGCTTCGAGAACGCGGAGGCGAACCTCGAGCTCTCGAGCGCGCTGCTCGACTCGCTCGCGGCGACGCTCGTGACAAGCCGCCTGC
>JAEYUT010000031.1 GCA_023432305.1 Actinomycetes bacterium | reverse complement strand
AGCCAGGGCGCCGCCACGTTATGTCAGCTCTAGAACATGCGATCACCGGGGAACCGTGAAGCGCTGCCACGACACCGCGTTCCACGAGTTGCTCGTCTCACGGGAACGACGACGACAGCCCTCATCTCGAGCCCTCACGTCCTCACACGAGTCGACCCATAATCGCGCTGATAAGCGCGATTATGTCAGCTCGCGCATGAAAGCCATCTCCACACAGATCTCCATCGCCGGGCGGATGCATCCACCGCCCCTGCCCTGACAGCCTGATCACATGAGCACCTCGATCAGCGCCGCGCGCGCTGGCCGCAGTCGGCCACTGACCGCCGCGCTCATCGGCCTGTGCCTCGCAGTGGGCTGCGCGGGAGCGCTCGCCATCGAGAGATATCGCGCCAACGACGTCGGCAACCACGAATGCCCGCTCACCCCCGCCGACATCATCCGCCACGGCATCGCACCCGAATCGCTCCAGAGCTCGTGGCGCTGGCTGCCACCCGGCGTGACATGCGTCTACGGCACGCGAGACGGCGGAACGATCGAGTACGGACCAGCGCCCACCTGGACCATCGTCCTGCTCGTCGGTGCAGCCGCATCGGCCGCTGCACCGACGGGGGCGCTCATCCACCTGATCCGTCGCAACCCCGGGCAGGTGTCGCACACGGCCCAGCGACAACCGTGACACAGCCGCTCTCCACCGCAGTCGAGGCTGTCTCGAGGATTTCACGGTGCGCTCGCCACCCCGCCATGATGACGGAGGCCATACTTCCTCCCTCGCCATCTGAACCCGGAGCTCCCGCTGATCCGCATCCTCGTCTTCGCGGCAGTCGCGCTCGCTCAGTGGCTTCCCTGGATCCTCGCCGGCGTCGCCCCCGCGCCCATCGCAGCGCTCGTCGGAGCTGCGGGATTCGCGCTCGTCGTGTGGTGGGCCGTGCGTCGCACCCCGACCCCGGACCGGCCACGGTGGGGCCTCTCCCTCCGCTCCCCTGCCGCCCGGCTGGCCGCCATCGGCGTCGGGTGCGGAGCAGCCGTGTACCTGCTGGTGTTCGCGGCGCGCTGGTTGGCGGTCGGCGCCCACCCGACGGCGGCCGACGCACTCAGCATCGCCCTCATCCTGGGGTCGGGCCTGCTCGTGGCCGGCTACCAGGCACTCTCGGAGGAGATCGTGTTCCGCGGCGCGGTCTTCGCCCTGCTCCCCCGTTCGCTCACGGTCACCACGATGGTCGCCATCTCGACGGCGCTGTTCGTGCTGTTCCACCTGCCGAAGTGGGAATCCCTGATGAGTGGGCCCTACGCCCTCCATCTGGTGCTCGCCGGCGTCGCGTTCGCGCTCGCCTACGTGCGCACCGGCACGATCTGGCTGGGGTTCGGACTGCACCTGGGCTGGAACCTGGGTGCCTACCTGCTGCTCGAAGGCTCCCCCGCGCTTCTCGCGCTCGGCGACGGGCTTCCGACCGGCTGGGCGGGCTGGAGCAGCTGGCTGGGCGTCGCCGGCAACGCCGCACTGATCGTCGTCGTGCTCGCGGTCACGCGGACGACGCGCGTCAGGCTCACCCGCTGATGCACGGACGCGCGCCGCACCCCCACCTCCGCGCGCTCAGGTGGTGCGCCACCACGTGTCATCGGGACCGACAGGAACCGTGCGCTTATGGGCGGTCATCCGGTAGCGGTCCTGAAGTGCGGCAGCGGCGACCGGATCGATCTCGCGTCCCTCGAGGAAGTCATCGATCTGCTGGTACTCCATGTCGAGCTCGTGCTCGTCCGCCTGACCCGGCTTCTCGTCGAGCAGGTCGGCGGTGGGAGTCTTCTCGTACAGTCGCGCCGGTGCGTCGAGTGCGACGAGGAGAGCACGCCCCTGGCGCTTGGTGAGTCCGCTGAGCGGCAGAACGTCCGATCCCCCATCGCCGTACTTGGTGAAGAAGCCGGTGACCGCCTCCGCGGCGTGGTCGGTGCCGATCACGAGCGCTCCCCGCTCTCCCGCGATCGCGTACTGCGCCACCATGCGCATCCGCGCCTTGACGTTGCCCTTGGTGTAGTCGAGCAGCGGCTCACCCGCACTGCGCTCGTACTCGGCGGCGATGCCGTCGACGCCGCCGGCGATGTCGAACACGAGCGACACATCTGGCTGGATGAAGTCGAGCGCGAGCTGGGCGTCCTCTTCATCCGCCTGGACGCGGTACGGCAGCCGCACCGCGGTGAAGGTGGCCTGCCCGCCTTCACCGCGCACCTTCTCGGCCGCGAGCTGAGCGAGCTTGCCGGCGAGCGTCGAATCCTGCCCTCCGGAGATTCCGAGCACGAAGCCTTTCGCACCCGTTGCGCGCAGGTAGTCCACAAGGAAGTCGCGGCGCCGGTCGATCTCGGCGGCGGGGTCGATCTGCGGCGTCACGCCCAGTGCGGCGATGATCTCGCGCTGCGTCGTCATGGTGTCCCTCTCGGCCAGCTGATGTGCTCACTCCATCATGCGCTCATCGCGTTACGAGCGCGTGACGGATTTCCGGAGAGGTGCCACGGACCCCGGAGATCAGCGCATCGGCGTCCACCCGGGAGGCAGCGGGCCCTCGATGAGCGCGCGCTCCCGATCGGCACGTGCCGACCAGCCCTGCGCCGCGTCGACCGCATCGAATCCGCCGCGCGCAACTCGGAAGCCGAGGTCGTCGTGCTGCATGCGCGGGGAACCACCGCGCCGGGTTCCGGCACGGGCACTCCACGCGTCATCCGCGAACCCGCCGCCGCGGAACACGCGGTATTCGTCGTAGCGGGCCGGGTCGAGAAGATCCCAGCACCACTCCCACACATTCCCGAGGGTGTCGAAGAGACCGTTGAGGTTCGGGTGCTTCCCGCCGACCTCCTGAGGATGTGCGACGCCGTCAGCAGCTGTCCAGGCGACCTCGGCGAGCGGACCGTAGTGCGCGCCGGTGGAGCCCGCGCGGCACGCGAACTCCCACTCGGCCTCCGTCGGCAGGCGGTAGCCGTCGGCGTCGACATGCCACGTCACGAGCTCGCCGTCGAAGGTGTAGGCCGGGTCGAGTCCGTCCCACTCCGATGCGGCATTGCAGAAGCGGATGGCGCGCAGCCAGCTCACCCCCACTGCGGGGCGGCGAGGGTGTCGCGCGGTCTCCCCCATCAGCTCGGCGACCTGCTCCTCGGTCACCGGGTAGACACCCATCTCGAACGGCTCGAGCTCGACGACGCGCCTCGCCTTGCGCCGCGCGTCGTGCAGCTCGACGGAGCCGCCTGCGATGTGCGTCATCTCGATATCCGGCACCCGTGAAGTCTGCCACGCGCGCCTAGACTCACCGTGACCGAGGAGGACGATTGCTCAATTGGGCGGGGAACGTGCGGTTCGGCACGGCGAGGTCACTGACGGTGAAGAGCGTCGCCGATCTGCGGCACATGATCGCAGCGGGCGCGCACGGGATTCGGCCTCTCGGCACAGCGCACTCCTTCTCGACGGTCGCCGACGGGCCGAGCTCCAGCATCTCGCTGCGGCTGCAGAGCTCCGCCGCTGAGGAGCTGAGCGTCTCGGGCGACCGCGGCAGCGTGCGCGTGCCCGCAGCGAGCACCTACGGCGAGATCGCCCCGCTGCTCGACGCCGAGGGCCTCGCTCTCGCCAACCTCGCCTCGCTCCCCCACATCTCGGTCGGCGGCTCCGTCTCCACGGGCAGCCATGGCTCCGGTGCAGAGCTCGGCTCGCTCGCGACCGCCGTGCGCGCGATCGAACTCGTGAATGGGCGCGGCGAGCTCATCACGCTGCGCCGCGGAGATCCGGACTTCGCGGGCGCGGTCGTCTCCCTCGGTGCGCTGGGCATCTTCACCCACCTCGAACTCGACGTCGAGCCGACGTTCGACATCGCCCAGCGCGTCTACCTCGCTCTCCCGCTCGAGGGAGTGCTCGAGAACTTCGAGGAGGTCACCTCCCTCGGCTGCAGCGTGAGCCTCTTCACCACGTGGTCCGATCCGGATGTCGTCGACCAGCTGTGGCTGAAGCGGCGCATGGACAGCGACCCGGAGCCTCCGGCCGACGTGCTCGGCGCCCGTTGCGCGACCGCCCCGATGCACCCCATCCGCGAAGGCGACACGGCGGCCTGCACACCCCAGCTCGACGAGCCGGGGCCGTGGCACACCCGGCTCCCCCATTTCCGGCTCGAGCACACCCCCTCGCTCGGCGACGAGATCCAGAGCGAGTATCTCGTGCCCCTCCAGAACGCTGTTCAGGCGCTGCGCGACGTGCGCCGTCTCGCGCCGCGCATCGCACCGCATCTGCTCGTGTGCGAGATCCGCCGGATCGCCCGCGACGATCTGTGGCTGTCCGGAGCGTTCGAGACGGATGCCGTCGGGATCCACTTCACGTGGCGCCGGCGACCCGCAGAGCTCGGGGCGCTTCTGCCGGTGCTCGAGGAGCGACTGCTGCCGCTGGGTGCGCGCCCGCACTGGGGCAAGCAGTTCGCGGCCGATCGCGCCCAGCTCGCCGCTCTGTATCCGCGGATCGACGACTTCCGCGATCTCGCCGAGCGCTTCGACCCGAACCGGCTGTTCCGCAATCCCTTCCTCGCGCAGAAGCTCGGCCTGCCCCTCCGCTAAGGTGCACGAATGAGGTCTTCTCGCGTCGCCGTCGCTGCGGTTGCCGCAGTGCTGTTGACTGGGTGCCAGGGCGCCATCCTGCCCGCGCCGACGCCGAGTCCCACGGCCACGATCGCCCCGTGGGAGCCGCTCCTCGCACCTGAGGAAGCCGCGGGCGCGGGCGAGATCGCTCTCGACGCCGCGGAGCCCTTCGCGGGGAACTTCCGGTTCCAGCTCCGGATGCACGGCTGGGAGGGCGACGCGGGCGCGCGCTCGACGTCCTTCCGGCAGTCGAACATCGGCTGCACCGCCGCCTCGTCCAGCACTGCGGTCGGCGGGACGCGGACGGCACTCGATGATGCCGACGCCAGCGCATCCCTTCTCGCCGAGCTCGCCACCGGGAATCAGCTCGAGACTCCCCGGCGCGGCGTCTGGCTGAGCGACCCCGCCTTCGACGTCATGCACGCGATCACCGAGACCGACGATGCCGTGAGCTATATCGCCACGCGCGTGTTCTCGGCGCTCGGCACGGAGCACGTGGTGCGCCTCGACTGCCCGAGCCGCGAGCGCTTCCGGGAGGCCTACGCGACCTTCCGCGAATCCGGGAGCGTCGTGGCGAGCCTCACGCCCGCCGCGCCGGCGACTGCGGATCGCATCGGCCCGTTCCATGTGCGCATCCCGATCGATCTCGGGCCGGGCCCGCACGCGATGGGCGCTGTCACGCTCGATGCCGACGGCCACCCGGCCCGCTACACGGTCGCCCCCGACGACGAATGGGGGCACATCGCGGCGCGGTTCGGGCTCGCGGCCGTGCTCCCCGCGGAAGGCATCGGCGTCGACAGCCTGAACACAGACACCGGCTACCTCACGCTCATCAACTCGGTGCGGCGCGGCGAAGCCCCCTGGACGCTCTACATCGGCGACACGGTCAACCTCTCGGCGCACACGGTCACCTCCGTCGGCAGGATCAACGGCACCGCCACCTCCCTGCCCGCACCCGATCCGCTCCCCGCCCAGCACTGACGGGCTCTCAGCTGAGGCGTGGGAGAATGGACGGCACGCTCCTTCGCCCAGAGGCCGTGCATCGACGAGAGAGACCCGCACGCACTGTGAACGACCCGAAGCCGACGAGCGCCATCGACCCGCACGACCTCGAAGTGACTCTGCGGGTGCTCTCCACCCTCCACACGATCGACAACGAGCACCCCGACTTCCTCGCGGTGCGCCAGGCGACGGCGCACATGTTCAAGGAGGTCAAGCGCGAGCGTCGTCGCGAGCGCAAGGCCGCGATCCTCGAACACGAGCGCGCCGTGATCGCGCAG
>JAEYUT010000341.1 GCA_023432305.1 Actinomycetes bacterium | reverse complement strand
GGATGATCCCCACCCAGACGATCCGCTGAAGACCCAGCACCGGACCACGCAGCGAGACGCCCGCGTTTCTGCGATCCTCTTCGATCGCCGTCTGGAGGTCGCGGACGGTGTGGTCGAGGTCGGCCTTCGGCACGAGGCGCGCGAAGATCGCCTTCGCCTGGTCGACATCCCCCTGGGCGATCAGGTACCGCGGCGACTCGGGGAGGGTGAACGCGAGCACGCCGTAGACGACGGCAGGGACGACGCCGACGAGGAACATCCATCGCCACGCTTCGAGACCGAACCAGAACGTCTCGCCGGCACCGCCCGCAGCGCCTGCGAGCAGCGCATCGCTCAGCAGTGCGGCGAAGATGCCGATCGTGATCGCCAGCTGCTGCAGCGACGCGAGGCTTCCGCGGATCTGGCGCGGCGCGACCTCCGCGATGTACGCGGGGGCGACGACCGAGGCGATGCCGATCCCGAGGCCGCCGACCACACGCCAGAGCCCGAGGTCCCACACCGAGAACGCCAACCCGGTGCCCACCGAGCTGACGAGGAACATCACGGCACCCAGCATCATGACCTTGAGGCGACCCAGGCGGTCGGACAGCTGTCCCGCGACGACGGCGCCCACCGCGCATCCGAGCAGCGCGATCGCCACCACGAAGCCCGTCACGAAGGCGCTCAGCTCGAAGTCTCCCTCGATGGAGTCGACGGCGCCGTTGATCACCGAGGAGTCGAATCCGAACAGGAAGCCGCCCACCGCCGCCGCGACCGAGAGGCCGATCGCACGCCGCCCGAAGGGACTGCGCATGGAGAACGCGTCAGGGGGGATGGAGGCCGCCGGCTGTGTCACAGGGTGACGATAAGCCTGCGGTGCGACCCGAATACACCGGTTGCGCTCTGCCCGCGAGTGAGGTAGCCGGGCCGCTCAGGGCCTCGCCGGGAGAGCTGGCGGGTATTCAGACGTCGGAGCGGATCACCCGCGCACCGCGCGCTTCGAGAGCCCGCCCGGTGGCGGCTGCGGTGTCGGTCCATTCGCCGGCCGTCACGAGCGTGGTGCGCTCGTCGACCACGCCGATGCCGCCGAGGTGCCGCTGGCCGAGCTTCGCGGACTCGGCGACCACGAGGTGCGCGGTGGAGGCGGCGATCATGGCGCGCTTGACGCCCGCCTCGGCGAGGTTGAGGTTCATGATGCGCCCGTCGGTGTCGATGCCGTTGCATCCGACGATCGCGAGGTCGACGTGCAGGTCGCGGAGCGTCTCGGTGGCGCCGGGGTCGACGAGGGAATGCTGCAGCGGCCGGAGGGTGCCTCCGGTGAGCGCGACGGTGATGTGGGGGACGGCGGGTTCGAGCGCGAGGGCGATCGTGAGTCCGTTGGTGATGACGACGATGTCGTCGAGGTCGCCGCGCAGGATGCGCTCGACGAGCGCCTGAGCCACCGCGAGGGTGGTGGATCCGACGTCGAGCAGCACGCTCGCGCCGCTCTCGACGAGAGCCGCGGCGCGGCGCCCGATGGCGCGCTTGGTGGCGGCATCCCGCGCGGAGACGCGCTCGAGCGGCTCCTCGCGGGGCCCGCCCGGCACCGGGAATGCAGCGCCGTGCCCGCGCCGCACGAGTCCGACCGCCTCGAGCGCGGCGAGGTCGGTGCGGATGGTGACCTCGCTCACCCCGAAGTGCAGTGCCGCCTCAGCGACGCGCAGTACGCCGTCCTCGCGGATGCGCTCGACGATGCGTGCACGTCGCAGGTCGGCGGGCAGCGGCGACACCATCGCTTTCGTATCCTTTCGGATTGACAAGATCGGCTTACGATACCGTAAGCACATGTCCACCGTCACCCGCCGTTCGACCCGCATGGCCGACGGCCGCGAACTGATCTACTTCGACGACGCCGACAGCACGCTCCCCGCCGAGCGCCGCGTCGACGAGCGCACCCTCGACCCGCGCCCCGCCACCGCCACCATGCGCCAGGATGTGCTCACCGGCGACTGGATCTCCGTCGCATCCGGCCGCAACAACCGCGTCTTCCTGCCGCCCGCGCACCTCGACCCGCTCGCGCCGCAGACCCCCGAGAACCCCTCCGAGATCCCCGACCTCTACGACGTCGTCGTCTTCGAGAACAAGTCCCCCTCATTCGGCCCCGACAGCAGCGGCCCCCACGCCCCCGCCGGGCGCGGATTCGAACGCACCGCAGCATCCGTCGGCCGCTGCGAGGTCGTGTGCTTCAGCCCCGAATCCACCGGATCCCTCGGCACCCAGAGCGTCAGCCGCATCCGCACCGTCATCGAAGCGTGGGCCGACCGCACGCGCGAACTCTCCGCACTCCCCGGTGTCGCCCAGGTCTTCCCCTTCGAGAACCGCGGCGAAGCGATCGGCGTGACCCTCGGCCACCCCCACGGCCAAATCTACGCCTACCCCTACGTCACCCCGCGCACCCAGTCGACGCTCGCCGCGATCGCCGAACTCGGCCCCGATCTCTTCCAGCGCATCCTCGAGAGCGAACAGCAGGGCCCCCGCGTCGTGCTCACGGGCGAGCACTGGACCGCGTTCGTGCCATTCGCCGCA